>JANYGV010000210.1 GCA_025359285.1 Burkholderiales bacterium | reverse complement strand
TTTTTTTTGGGATCGATGATTATGATGATCCAAAATTACAGTTGTCAATCAATTCCCTGCGAATTCTGTATGCCAGAGAGCAAAACCGCTAAAACTGCCTGAAACTGTGTCTTGCGGTTAGCGGTAATCCGGCGGCGTGCCAGGTCACGAAAGACTTTTTACAAAATTGTGCCCAATACAAAATCGCCCGCGTGTCAGCGATCCGTTGTTGACCAGCAATCCGCTTAGCGATTAGGCATAATCATCTGAATCATTCCAGCGAATCGAGTAAGAATTTATTGAGGATTTCACCATGGTGCTTGCTGTTATTGCCGTACTGATTTTAATTATGAAGATTGCTGAATTCGGACCTGTGGCAACGTGGTCCTGGCTGTGGGTTTTAGCACCGTTTTTGCTGCTGTTTATTTGGTGGGAAGTGATTTGTCCGGCGATCGGCTGGGATAAAAAAAGCGCCGAACGCAAAATGGCGCAAGACATGAAGGCTGCTGAAGAGCACAAGCGAAAGCAGCGTGGATTTTAATTAGCACGCGCCAATTTCAGCGTAGCGTGCCGCGCAGACAGTGTTCGGCAGCCTGCGCAATCCGATGAAGGCGGGTATCTTGCCCGGTCTCACCAACCATCATCAGCCCTACTGGCGCGTCACCGGCTCGATGAACCGGGATTGACCAGCAAGGCCGGTTCAAGACATTGAATGGGCCGCAGTTTTGCAGCAGCAGGCTATTCACGCGGAAGAACTTTTCTTCGCTGGCATTCATTTCAGCAATCGTCGGCGCGATGATCGGTGAGGTGGGCGTGAGCAAGGCATCAAATCGGGCGGTCGACAAGTTGGCTGATGCGATCAATTGTTGTCGTAGCTGCACCAAATCGTAGTAATCCGCCGCGTTCATATTTTCGCCAAGCAATAATCGTTTATAGACGCGCGGATCAAATTTATCGGGATAGAGCTTTAAACGTTGGCGATGCAGCGCATATGCTTCAACGGCTGAAAAATTTACCGTCGCGCTGCCGTTTGCTTCGCGCTCGATCTCGGCAAATGAAAACTCTTCTATTGATGCGCCATGCTGGGACAAGATCGTCATTGCCCGCGCGAACGCGTCGGCCACCGACGGCTGCAGGTTGTCCAGCAAGCGTGTGGTGGGGACGCCAAACCGCAGGCCTTTCAATGTATTAGGGTCATCTGCGCCGGTTGATGGCATCAGCGGGGAAATATCTTCGCCCGCCATGATCGCATCCAGCCACATGCAGCATCCAACGGAGTTTCCTAATGGCCCAATTGAATCCCGCGTGGTCGAGAGCGGAAACGCACCCGCCAACGGCACGCGCGCTTGTGTGGGCTTAAATCCGGTAATACCGCACAGCGCGGCCGGAATACGAACCGAGCCGCCGGTATCAGAGCCAATGGCCGCCGCCGCCATCTGATCGGTCACGCTCACCGCGCCACCCGAGCTGGAACCGCCGGGAATGCGCTGAGTAGCGCGGTCGTAGGGATTCAGCGGCGTGCCGTAATGCGTGTTCATGCCATGCGCACCGTAAGCAAATTCGGTCATGTTAGTGCGGCCCATAATCACCGCGCCCGCTGCCCGCAAACGCGCTATTGCCAGCGCATCATGGCGCGCGGGCGGCGCATCGGCCAAGATGATTGAGCCTGCCCGGGTGATATCGCCCGCCACATCAAACAAGTCTTTGATCGAGATAGGAATGCCCGCCAGCGGCGAGGCCACCACGCCGTGAGCGCGCTGTAAGTCAGACGCTTGCGCGCATGCCAGCGCTGAGTCGGCATACACCTTAATGAAGGCGCGCTGGCCTTCGCCGGACGGCTCCGCAATTTGATCGAGGCAGTCGCGCGTCAATTTTTCTGAAGTGGTTTTGCCCTGCGCCAGATCGGCGGAGAGCTCGCACAATGTCTTCACAACCGTCGTTATAGCCGTGGTCATGAATTGAAGAGCTGCTCGCGGGCGGCTTCAATAATTTCACTCTCGATGGTGAGGGGAAAATTCACTGAATTTGCTATAAAACAATTGGCATGCGCTTTCGTATGGATGGCACGCGCCTCATCGAGATTGGTGGCAGACGCCACCGTGATGCGCGGATGCAGCGTAACTTGCTGCATCGATATTTTGCCCGCCAACCCAAATTCTCCCACGCCCAGATGACCGGTAGCCCGATCTTCGTAACGCACAATGGTCATCTGCTTTTTCGCCGCAATCGCTAGATAAGTCAGCATATGGCATTCAGAAAGTGACATCAGCAGTAATTCTTCCGGGTTGTAGCGCGTGTCATCTCCCCCATAAGCGGCGGGGGACGATGCGGCGACCTCGTGCTTGGCGGCGCTGCGCATGATGTTGTTGCGAGAGAAATTAGCGTTGGGCGGCATCGCCTGCGTGGCGTCCGCTGGGTAAGTGAGAGTAATCTCAAAGACGTGGGCGTCAATCATGGTTGCACCTTGTAAATTAGTTATTAATTATATTGGCTGATGAAGTCGCCAGACCGGCGCTTGCTGATTACAGGCCGCCACGACTTGGCGCGCCGCTGTTTTTTTCAAATTATCCATTGTCGGCAGACGTGAGCGATCAGCTGCGCAACCATTTTATGATCGGTTGCCACTGCTCAATATCTTGCGCTACCTGCGATGGCGCCATGTCAAAAATCGATTTACCCTCAAACGCGGCGGTGACGTAATTTTGGGTATCGCGCAGATGCGTCAATACCGGCAAATCAACAGGCACCAAAAAATCGTCAAGCTTTTCGGCGGCACGAGTACGGGCATCCACCCGCATGCCGACAATTGCCACAAAAGCGCGCCCTTTACGCACGCTTTTTTCATCGCCAAGCTCGTTCAAAAAAGTTCGCGTGGCCGCCAGATCAAAGCTGGATGGCACGATCGGTACGATTATTTTTTCAACCCGCTTTAATAGTTCTGACAGCTTCTCGCCGTGCAAGCCTGCCGGCGAATCCAAAACCAACCAGCCCGCCCCCGATTTATCCTTAGTCGCATCCAACCTTCCGATTGGCGGCAGATTTGCCGGTCGCTGTGACAGCCAGTGAAGTGCGGATTTTTGCCGATCAAGATCCCATAAAAATACATCCTCGCCCTGATGCGCGAGATAGCCTGCCAAATTCGTAGAAAGCGTGGTTTTACCCGCGCCACCTTTGGGATTTGCGATGAGAATAGTTTTCATGGTCGCCCGAGACTGGTTGGAAAGTGCGATGGACAGCGCAAATGCAGCGTGCGGTGCTCAATGTCCAACAAGCTACCAGATTCAGCGTGTGCCGGTAAACACGCTTGAATGTCGAACAAATTTAAGGATACTTAAACGCTAGGCCTGGAGCGGCTTTCAAGCCAGAAACATTCCAAAACCGTCTCCAATGCTAGTGTTTTAAATTTAATTAAATCATCCCGCCATTGATTGAGATAATCTGCCCGCTAATGTAAGCAGCTTTTTCAGACGCTAAAAAACTCACCAGATCCGCCACTTCTTCGGGCTTGCCGGCGCGTTTCATCGGTACGATTTGCTCAATGGCGGCTTTATCAAACGCGGCGTCTGCCATCGGCGAGGCGATGATGCCCGGAGCGACCGCGTTTACAGTAATGCCGCGGCTGGCCAGCTCAAGTGCGAGAGATTTTGTGGCGCCGTGCAGGCCAGCCTTGGCGGCGGCATAGTTGGTTTGGCCACGATTGCCCGCGATCGCGGATACCGAAGTGATATTGATGATTCGGCCATGGCGGGTGCGGATCATGGGCATGAGCAGCGGTTGGGTGACGTTAAAAAACCCGTTTAGGGATACGTCAATCACCGATTTCCATTGCGCCTCTGCCATGCCGGGCATGACCACATCGTCATTGGTACCCGCGTTATTAATGACAATCTGGATAGGCGCATTTGCCGTAATCCAGGCTTCCAACACGGTCTTGCAGGTGCTGGCATCGGTCACATCGAACGTCATCGCCTCGGCACTTCCTCCTGCTTGCTTGATGGCATGCACAACGCCCTCCGCCTTGGCAGGCTGGCGATTCGCATGAACCAATACATGAACGCCGTCGGCTGCCAATGCCATGCAAATAGCTTCACCAATCGCGCCGCTGCCGCCCGTGACCAACGCATTTTTCATCGATTTATTCCTGCGTCCATTACGACCGCGGCGCGACCTTGCGCACATAGTTGCTCGCCCGCGGTGACCTTGAATTCGTACAACACGCGCGTTTCTTCGCCGACCAGGCGTGTGGCTTCAATGCGTAACGGCGCGGCCAGATGATGTAAAAACGGGATGGCGCAGACCACGTCGCGCACGCTGGCCAGATAGCCCATTTTGGGACGCTCATCTTGGGTAGTTGATTCGCTTGGTTCGGTGACATTGGTTTCGGAGATCAGCGCACCGTGCACCGCCATCGCTTGCGCCGCGTACTCAATCGCCGCAATCGTATCCAGCGCCCCGTCGCAAGCCAGTGGATGATCTGGATGACGATGATTGTCCGCCTCGCAAACAATGGTCTCACGATTCCAGCTGAGTACGCGATCAAGCAAACACATCGGCCCGCTGTGAGGGATGCGCGCGGCAATATCTGCCTTGATCAAGGTGTGCGTCATAACGAATGTACGTCCAGCTTGAGACGGCTGCCGTTTACGTTTTCCAAAATCACGCTTTCATTTGATCGATTCGCGATGGCAGCCAATAACGGAAGGCTGCGCGCAGCAGGATTAGCAGTGCGAAAATTTTCCAGCGCCGCGTTATGCACAACAGTTTCCGAGGATTCGTTCGTAGCGATTGATACCTCAACTGAACACTTTGCTTCTGACGTTTTAGTTGATCGCAACAACAAAGCAACCGAAAATAATCCCATCACCGCTCTGACCCCGTTTAACGGTTCGGGGTAACGCAGATCATGCACCAGTAACAACACGGGCTGCGCGCAAATGACGGCCTGCGCTGTCGCTTCTAGCATGCCCGCTGCAAAACTGGCATCGTGTGCGCAGAGGCTGGTGGAGGGCCATTCGTTGCGGGTGGCGATGCCCCAATAGCCGGCGGGCGCATTGTGCACCGAGTTGTGAAAGCGTGTTGGCGATACTTCGCGCTCCGGAGCGGCCAGTGATTCGCATATTTGATGAATCACTTCACCGCTGCCACCCGATGACGAAAACACCGTGTACGTCTCCGTGATTGCCTGATTGGCGGCGGTGAGCGCCTCACGCCCGGCGCACAAGGCCAAGCGAATGATATCGCTGGTGCGGCGACGTTCAGCGGGCGGTAACCATTCTGGCGAGGGCAACGGGAAATCAGTTGCAGCGAATAATTGCTCGCCGCGTAATATTGCCGCAGCTTGCGTCCAGCTCTCAAAACCGGTGCCAAACACACCAATGCTTTCAACGTAAACACGTAAGGGCGTTTTCATGGCGCGGGCTTCCCGTTTTGATTGCTATTATTCGTGCCCATCCCCAGCACCACGCTGCAGTTACTGCCGCCAAACCCAAACGAATTGCTCATCACGTAATGCATATCGCTCGGCACATTATTGAGTTGATAGTTGATGGCGATTTCCGGATCCAGCGTTTTTGTATTGAGGCTGCCCGGAATCATGCCCCGTTGTAACGCTAGCGCCGCTATCGCGATCTCGGTAATGCCAGCGGCGCCCAGGGTGTGGCCGGTAAAGCCTTTGGTGGAGCTGGCTGGGGTTTTCTGGCCAAACAAGGCGGCCACCGCCGCACCTTCAGCCGCGTCGTTGGTTTTGGTCGCGGTGCCGTGCAGATTAATGTAGCTAATATCGTGGGGCATGATACGGGCTTGGGCAAGCGCTTCGCGCATCGCTTTTTGTGCGCCGCGTCCTTCGGGGTGCGGGGATGACATGTGGTAAGCATCACTGCTTTCGCCCACTCCCAACACCTGAATATCCTGCGCTGAGGGCAATGTCTTTTCAAGCAACGCAAACCCGGCGGCCTCGGCAATCGAAATCCCGTTTCGATCCGCATCGTAGGGCCGACAGGGCTGATTTGATACCAGCCCCAGCGATTGAAAACCATACAGCGTAGTTAGGCACAGGCTGTCCACGCCGCCGACAATCGCGGCATCACAAAAACCTGCGGCCATCATGCGGCTGGCGTTACCGAAAACTTTAGCACTTGATGAACAGGCTGAGGACACCACAAACGCAGGTCCGCGCAAACCAAAATAGGCAGACACAAAAGCGGCCAATGAATAATTATTTTGGGTGCCTGCATACTGGAAATTTGGCGGCAGCGCGCCCTGATGTTTTTCGCGTTCACGATAAGCCAGTTCGGTAGAAAAAATCCCCGACGTACTGGTTCCCAAAAAAACCCCGATACGATCAGCGCCATATTTTGCAATCGCACCTTTTATCGTTTCAACAAAATCGTCTTGTTGAAGGCAGAGCTGGGCCAAGCGGTTATTGCGACACTCCAAATTACTCAGGTCGGCTCGCAGCGGCAGCAACATGGCATCGGGCACTTGGCCAACAAACGTATCAATATCGGCGGTTTCAAACACGCAACGTGACAGCCCGGAACGACGCGCCACGATCGCCGACCACGTCGCTTCATTGCCCGCACCCAGCGCATTTGTTAAGGTGAACTTACTCAGATTCAACGCTCTAATCCTTGATCTATTTTACGGTTTGCAAGTGATGGGGTTTGAAGCAACAAACTCGGCCCATAAAGCCTGCCATGGCGGCCAATCGTGTCCCCCATCTACTGTGCGCACCTTGGTTTTTTCGAGGCGTGCAGCCAGCATTTTATGGAACGGATTAAACCGATCCGATTCGCCATACAGCAGATGTATCGGCAATGCGGGCGTCACACCGGGCTGATATTTTTTAAGCATTAACCATAATTGGCGCTCGTCATAATCCGGGACATTAGCGGGATTCCATGCATCAAGCCCACCCGCAGCTTCAATTTCGGCCAACGTCCCGCGATTGCCGATGTAAGGTGCAATCAGCACCAAACCAGATAGCTGATCCGCATATTTTTGGGCATAGATCAATGAGCCAAACCCGCCCAGCGATATCCCGCCCATCCAGATACATTTATACCCGCGCGCCTTGGCGGGCAGCACCACGTCCTGATGCAGTCGTTCGCGAACGGTCAGCTCGGTAAAGTAACCGTAGTGCGCATCAACGGCCAAAATGTCGGCGTTCAATCCGGCTTGGCGAGCGGCGGCAATATAGCCATATTTTTCAAACGCGTCATAGCGATCCCCCGCGCCCGCCATCAAAATCACAAGGGCATTAGAGCGCTGGTTAGGTAGGGCTGGATATTCGATTTGATCCATTGGAATTTTTATAGGAAGCGCGGCGCAGCCAGAAATTAGCATGGCAAATAACAAAACGATGGACGCTAGGTGGGCGGGGATGTTGCACTGAAAACACGGTTGTGCGGCGCGCATTAGCTACTCATTATTCTGCGCTGCCGCGGGCTGCAAATAAACCGCCGCAAAGACGAGCGACATCACGGCGCCTATCGCCACCGTTCCGCCAATCGCTTTCAACACCGGCATGGATGAAAGCGCCAGCACGCCGAAGCCGAACACGGTTGACAGGTTACACACCACCAGCGACAGCATGACCGGCGCAAGCGATCCATCTTTTGTCAATTGTTGATCAAAAAACAAAACATAGTTCGACCCGACGCCAATGACAAGTAGGAGCGCCACCAAGTGAAAAATCGACAGCGAGACGCCCAACGCTAACAAGGTGGCGGCCGTCACGATGACGGCGGCCGCTAAAGGTAGCAGCAATCTTGCCGTTCGGCTAATTGAGCGTGTGGTGACCCACAACAATAACGCAATCGCGACCACCCCTGCCAATGCATAGGCGAGCGCCTGATGACGATAGGTTTGGTAAAGCTCATTGGTTTCGGTTTTCATATCCATCAAGCGAATGTTGGGCAATGCCAGCGCGCCCGATGCATTTGGTGCACCCAACGCGGCCATCGCAGCAATAACTTTCTGTTGCAATTCTGCATCTTCATGCATGCCTTGTATGGGCAAAATCGCCGTTACGCGGTTGGGCTTTTGAACCAGCAACGCATCGACTTTGGTGGCCAGTTGCGTGCCGTCCAGGGTACTTCGATGCACTAAGAGGCGGGACCGAGTTGCCTCTACGTCCGTCAGAAACGGCTCAAATACATTCCTAGAAAAACCCGCGGAAACAACCGCCTCATCCAGCCGCGCGCGTAGAGTGTCGGCCGCAGGCAGGGCTTGTTTACGAGCGTTTTGTGCGGCCTCGCTGGGCAAAAACTGAGTGGGTGTGTCAAACGATCTTATCAAACCCGCATCGCGAAGCGCTGCTAATGCTACAGCCGCCTTTTCTGCCGCCTGCAAGGTTGTTTCCAAATCCGCGCTTTCAGTGACCACCATGAACCGGACATCTGGCGCACCCAATGCCGTGCGTAACTCTTCATCGCGCTTTTGTTCAGAAAGTGAGATGGGGCTGAGGTTAGAAATATCGTCGTTCCAAAGCGACTGCCGATTTATAACCCCTGCAGCCACCAACGCAATCACGGCAAATGTGAGCGGCCGCCTCAGGCGCGGCGCGGCGTGCGCGAGCGAGGCCAACTTTTGACCCAATGAGCCATCACGAATCTGAAAATCATGGGGTAGTAAATTAGGCAAGACAAAGCGCGTGGCCAGCACGGCCGCGATCAGCCCTGCTACCGAAAAAACGCCCAGCTGTTGCAGACCCGGAAAATCTGACAGCATCATGGCCGAAAAGCCGCAGATGGATGTCATGACGCCAAGTCGCAGTGTCGGCCAAATAAGCTTCATGGTGTGGTGTGCGCTGCTATTTTCTACAACGTCGGTTGCGCCATTTATGTGCTCGTTGCCCTGATTGTCCCGCCGAATAAGCGTGAATAAATAAATGCCGTAATCTACCGCTTCGCCAATCAACGTCGCGCCAAACCCCAACGTAATGCCGTGCACGCTACCAAAAACTAACGCGACTGCGGCGATCCCGGCGAGCACGCCAGTGGCCACGGGCAGCAGCCCCAGCGCCACGACGCGTGGTGAACGGTAAACCCACCACACCAACATGATTACCAGCGCAGTCGCAATAGTAGAGAAACGCGTCGCATCGCTCTTGATGCGTTCGCGACTAAGCGCCGAAAATACGCCAGGGCCGCTGAGTTGCACGCTTGCATCGGCCGCGTTTGCGGTTTCCTGTTTGGCCGTTTCGAACGCGTGCAATGCAGACTCCATCGCGCGCTGCTGAGCGTCGAGATCAATACCAGCTGCTTTGGTCTGCGCCATCAGCACCGCTCTCGAGCTGTTTTGGATGCTTTTTGCGCACTCCTCTTCGCGACTTTGTCCGCACTTTTGTTTGCCTTGGTTGATCCGCGGCACCACCCACACACCGCTAACCGTCGCGACCGCATTGTTAGCCACCAAATCATCCAGCATGCGCATCACTTCACCGGTCGGGTCGCGCGGCACAAGTTTCTTCGCAAACAAGCCCGCGCTCTGCGACAGCAGTTGCCTGGACTCATTTAGGGCGGTTTGCAAACCCGCAACCGACCAAGTGGAGGGCTTATTGTTGTCTGATAACAAATATCGATTGTCGAGCAAGAATTTTCCGTCTTGCTGAATTGCGACCGCCTCGCCGTTGTTGACGCTTGCCCATTGCGGGTCGGTCCGTAGTTGCGCCGCGACGCGCTTGGATAGCTGGGCCAGCGTGGCCGCATCTGCGCCCTCTATGCCGATTAGGGTGAGCCGCGAGATGACTCCATCTTTTAATTGATCTACCAGCAGCTGCTGATTAGGCGTGGGATTTTTTGGCAAAAACGCAGAAATATCTGCTCGATAATCCGCCCTGAACACCACCCATGCCGACACGAAAATGAACGTGGCCCAAATGCCCAAAATCCAAATTCGTGATGGCGTCTTCTTGGGTGTGGATATAGGCATCACCGTGCTACGGCGCGGCACGGGTCATACTCATGAGCGAGCGATCACCGTCCGACTGAAATATCTCAATGGCATCGATGAAATCATCGCGTCCGGTTACATCCACTGCATGAATATAGGCGTACTGACTCGCCTCCAAAGGCACCAGATGCAGCTTCCAGCGGGTTGCATTGCCAGAAACGGCGATTGAAAATGCCTGCTGCAATTGCGGTAAATTGCCCGACAGCGCACCACGCATCGCGTCCACGATCGCGGCTAGCGCTGGAAATTGAGGAATAAAAATTTGCTGCTGTTTTTTTCGCGCTACGTTATCCAGCGTGACCATATCGCGCTCAACTGTCATGCGCTCTTCAAGTGGCTTTTTGGTGTGCTTTTCAAATCGATCCGGTGCCGTGTAGATCAAAACACCGCTGGATTCCGCGGGCGCATTTAACAGCTTCACAAACCGCTTCTCCACAAAATCCGCTTTCGCCGATTTAACGCTCGCGAGCCGGGCCATCACATTTTTGAGTAGCGCATCGTTGGCATCCGCAGCGTGTAAAGACGACGTGGACGACGTGGACGACGTGGGCGACGTGGGTGCCATGGGTGACACGGGTGCCATGATGCTAAGTGAGGCAAGCATCATTGCGACAGCCTTGAGCGCAGCAATCACGTTAAGACTATTTTTGCCAAAAGTCATAGAAATTAAACCAGTTGTAGGGTGCGAGTCGGCAGTAGTATTCCACGCGTTCAACATATGCTTTCTGCCAGCTCGCCAACTGCGCGCCGCGATTACGCGGACCCGTGGATTCAGGCCGCAATAGCTCTTCAAAAAAAATTTCATATCGATTACCGCCGCGATACAAGCCAAACATCAAAAATACGGGTCGCTTCAACACCATCGCCAGACGGAAAGGCCCATCGGCGAATTGGGCGGGTTCACCCAGAAATGAAATAGCATTTAATCGCTTGTCACTTTGTGCTCTCTTTTGTGGCTCGCTCCGTGACTCAATATGACGATCCGCCAGCATGCCGACAAATTCGCCTTTGTCGATCGTGTTTTGTAGCTGTAACATCGAATCTGCCTGACCTAAGGGAATAACGTACTGCGTCGCCTCCGGGTTGATCGCGGCCAGCATATGATTTATTTGTCGCGCGTTTTCTTCATACATCGCCATTCGTACGATCAATTTAGGCAGCATTTGATCATTCACCGGATTTCGCGTGCCAAGTACCCGAAGCGCTTCAAAACTACCCAGATGTGCGCCGACGAAAAGCCCGCCTTCGCCGCGATCATGCACCGCTTTCATCTGATCAAAATTATGAATAAAAGTATTGAAGCGGTCGGTTTGGCCTGACAGCATAAAGACGCGGTCCAGGACGATGACTGAAAAAGTATGAATGTGTTTTAAGGTGCTCAGCTTGCCGACGGGCAGATCCAGTGAGGCCTCAACCTTGCGCAAATATTGTGCAGACGCCGCTCGAACTTTCGGCGAGGAGGCCCAAAAATAAAGCGTAATGGGCAACAAAAAACACTGCGCCGCGGTGCGCCCCAAATGAAGCGCCACCCACACCAGCATCTTCATCGCGAACGGATTGCTGCGCTCTTGCTCAGTTTGCCAATTAGCACCGGGCGATGGATCGCTTTGTGTAATGGGGGCTGCGGTAGAACTGGCGGATATGCTCTCATCATCATCAGCCGACTTTAGTTTTACGTCAACCATAAAACTCAAGCGCGCCTTTGGCGACCACGATGCCAGCGATCAAGCATTCAAACGATACAGCTTGTTTATGCGTGTCTAGCGCCGGGGACGCGACGCTAAGCATGATGGTCATCGTCTGGCCTGGCAAGACCGGACGCAAGAATTTGGTGGCGCGAATGGTGCATGCATGATCTGATGCCCTATTTTCAGCCGCAAAGTGATCTCGAATCGCCCGCTTAACGTCAGCCAAAATTACCACTCCAGGAATGATGGGATGCCCTGCAAAGTGTCCATCTGTTGCGCGATGCGCGCGTTCGTAGGGACGCTCTATTTTGACTTTGATCATGGCGCAGAATCGGTAGCGTTTGCATCACCCGATACTTTTAAAGCGCTGATCGCACAATGCGTGAGTTTGCCCGTTTGATTTCTCGGCAATTCATCGACCAAGCGAATAGGGCGCGGCAAAAACACCGGGTCAATTCGCGTGCGTAGCGCGGCCAGAATTTGTTCCGGCGATAGGCTGCGTGTCACCACATAGGCGGTGAGCCGGACAACCCAATCATTATCGGCGGTGCCCGACATCGCGTCCGGCAACATAAACACGCCGTCTTCCACGCCAGGGATCGAATTCAAATGAAAGTTAAGATGGGCCAATGATGTGCGTTTACCAGCCACGTTAATAAGATCGCCAACCCGGCCGTGCAGCAAAAATTGATGATCTGGCTTGATTTCGATAACATCACTCAGCATTCGCGCTTCGCCGACATGGCCCACATGGCCGCCGTGCACCCAGGTTGCTTCGCCGCGTTTTTCAAGACACACTTTTGGAAATAGCGTCCACGCATCGCCATCGATAGTGCGGCGAGATGCAATCTGGCCAGCCTCTGTGCAGCCGTAAATTTCCCGAACGGGTGCCGAGAAAGCGGCTTCCGCCTGACTTGCCAATTGGGGAGATAGCGGCGCCGTGGCGGAGACAATCAAATCCACCTTTGGCAGATTCACGCCACCGTCGTTAATGAGCACCCGAAGGTGGAAAGGAGTGGTGACCAGCACCCGCGGGCGCGGTAAAAGCGTCAGTGCGGCGATGATGTCGGCGGGATAAAAACTCTGGTCCGCGGCTAGCGCATAACCATTTTGTAGCGGCAGTGCCAGCGTGGATTCAAGGCCATACGAGTGCTGGGCAGGCACAGTGCCCAGAACCGCGATGCCACTGTTTGCAGGGTGACCACAAAGCTCTGCCAGCCGAAGCGCCTGCGCCTCTGCTTTGACGCCCGCACAAAGCGCGCCCCATGTGCGGGGACTCGCCAACGGCTCGCCTGTAGAACCCGACGTAAACAAAATACCGATCAATTGCTCGCTCGGAAATTCAGGGTTTGGTGTGGGACCCGTAAATGGCATCTCGAGCAATTTTTCGAAATTGATTGCTTCCTCAAACCGCGCTACCTGATTGCCTGCGCCGATATTGGCGTTGTCTCGAATTAGCACAACATCCTGATAGCGTCCCAACAAGCGTTGCAGGGTTTGCGTGGCCGTGTTGGGCGGCAGCAGACTAATTTTTTTGCGCAGCATGACCGCCGCAAGCAACACCGCAATGTAATAGCGGTCCGCGCATACGTTCAGGTAATACGCGGCACGAGGTAAATTTTGCGCCACCGTGTAGACGTCGCGAAGGTAGGCTTCGGCATGAATTGCGACACTTTTGCGGTAGGCAACGACAGTGGTCGCCACTGGCTCTGCAGACCCCAGCAGCGGAAATGAGCCAGCGTGCGGAGTCGACCCAGATTTCAAGTACGGAATTGACGCTGGTGTCATGGCGCAGCGCCGAGAACCGGGGGCAAGAGATAGAGTATCAAATGCACAGAGGTTTACTTGGTACGACTTTTCTCAATATGCGCCGAAAGATTACGCAACGATTTATAAATCGTTTTATTATTTTCATCGTCTGACTTTAATTGAAAGCCATATTGTTTGGAAATCGCGAGGGAGATTTCGAGGATGTCGATCGAGTCGAGCCCTAAACCTTCGCCATAAATTGGTGCTTCCGGATCAATCTCATTTGGCGCGACTTCCAGGTTTAGGGTCTTCACAACGATTTCTGCCAATCCCAACTCGGCAGGACTTAGAACGCTGGCAGGTGATGATGCTGCAGAAGCGAGGGCTGGGGGAGTGGACGAAAGCGGCGGAACTGACATAGAAAGACTTAGCAATAAAATTAACGATATATGATTATACCCACGCATACTGGCTGCGTTCGGTTCTGTCGCGGCCATGCTCAGATATCGCCTTCGTCTCCACTGGTTGCGGTTTCGAGTACGCTTCGAGTGCGTTTCAAGTGCGGCAAAACCCATGTTTGATGAAAGAAATTAATGCTATTACTTCCTCGATTTAGTCTTTTCATGCGCTACGAGCAAAAACTTAGGACATGGCGAAATTCTTGGCCGATATGGTCAGCGCTACTATTGACGGCTAATTTGGCCCTGCTATCGGGGTGTGGCAGCATTCCCAAGCCACAACAACCCGCCACCAGCGCGGATGCCCGAGCGCGGCTGGATCAAACCCAACTCGCCCACGGCAAAGCCGCGTTTGCAGCCATTCGCGATCTGAGTGTTCGCTACGATGGGAACTGGTTTGATTTGGTAACGCGAATCCAGCCGGTATTAACCGACAAAACTTTCCGCAAGACTTCCGAAGAAAGGATGCTGCTGGGCGAAAACTTGGTGGCACAACTTTACATGGGCGAGGGTGGCAAGAAATTCGTTTTGCGGGACGGTCTCCGGCCCTTGGGCGAACGTGCGTCGGTCTGGGTAAATCAGCGGCCAGAAATCAATAGGGACAAAATTGCAGCGGCGCATTTGGTCGTTGAGGCCTATCAACTTTTCCTCTATCCCGCATTTTATGTTGAGCGCGCCGCACACTTGGAGCGCCTCAGCGATGCGGAGATAAACGGGCGAGACTGCGAGCGTTTGCTGGCCATCATGCGGCCAGGTATCGGCAACTCGACTGAAGATCGTGTGGTCTTGTATATCGACAAGCAGGATAAATTAATAAGGCGCGTCCGACTTACCTTGGAAGGCTTGGAATCCACCCAGGGTGCGGTGGTGGACGTTGATTATGATCGTTTCGTGCAGATTGCAGGGGTGACTTGGCCGACGCATTTTTATGAGTCATTGGTAGCGCCTTTGCCCGGCCTACCCGCACATGATTTTTCGCTGCGGGGATTGGATATAAACCGCGGACTGACGCGATCCGATTTTGCAAATGCGCAGTTTTCTGAACGCGCCGCCAAACCGGCGGCACTGATTGTTGTGCCCAGTCGTTGATTCATATTGTTGACCCACATCACTTGCCAGCATGATTGCTGCGCCACACAATAAAAGATATTTGACGTTGACTTTAAGCGCTGTCTCTAACGATATGTCAGGCTAAACATGAAATTTTGTATCGTAGGCGCAGGGGCGATTGGCGGATTTGTTGGCGCAAAACTAGCGATGGCGGGTGAGGACGTTACCTTCATTGCGCGTTGGAAAAATCTCGACGCCATTCGCGCCCGCGGCATGACCGTGAAAATGCATGACGGCACGGTGTTGGAGGCGAAAACCGCGCGGGCGACAGACAGCTTTTCTGCCGTGGGCCACGTCGATTGCATTATCCTCGCGCTGAAATCGCATCAGGTGGAATCGGTAGTGAATCAGCTGGAGCCACTTTACGGTGCCAAAACCACAGTCATCACCATGCAAAACGGCATCCCGTTCTGGTATTTCCACAAGCACGGCGGCGCATTGGCCGGCAGCACCGTGAAGGCCGTTGATCCACGTGGCGTTTGCAAGGACGGCATTCCGGCGGAGCGCATTATTGGTTGCGTGGTTTATCCGGCAACAGAATTGGTCGCGCCTGGCGTAGTGCGGCATATTGAAGGCGAACGATTTCCGATGGGGGAGCTGGATGGCACCGCCAGTAGCCGGGTAAAGGACTTATCCGATGTTTTTGCCAAGGCGGGCCTAAAAGCGCCGGTGCTAGACAACATCCGCAACGAAATTTGGCTAAAGCTATGGGGCAATCTCACGTTTAATCCGATTTCCGCACTCACGCACGCCACGCTTCAAGACATTTGCCAATTCCCCCAAGGCCGCGAGCTTGCCGCGAACATGATGCGTGAGGCCCAAGCGGTGGCCGAAAAACTCGGTGCAAGTTTTCGTGTGAGTCTGGAGAAGCGCATTGAAGGTGCCGAGAAAGTGGGCAAACATAAAACGTCCATGTTGCAAGATGTCGAGGCTGGTCGCTCAATTGAGATTGATGCACTCGTGGGCGCGGTGATTGAACTAGGCGAGCTGACGAATACACCCACGCCCACGATTCGCGCGATTTACCAGGCATCGAAACTGCTAGCGCATACCATCGACAGCGAAAAAGTCGCCGTTCGAGCTATCGCGTTGCCGCAGATATAACATTGCAGGTTTAGCAAGCCATGCCTGCACAATTAAAATATCATCATCGACAAATCGGTTGGCATTCACTAATCGGCCACGCTGCGGGCTTTGCTATCGCGTTCTGGGTGCTGGGTTTTGTCACGCTGGAAGGATCGATGCGGCCCGTAATGTTCGCACTGTTCGCGGTGCTGGTGGCAACAGGCATCACGTTCAGCTCACTCCTCACTGAAATTGATACCACCGGATTCAGCGCGCAATTCGGCCCGCTAAAATGGCCGGGGCAACGAGCGGAATTAAGCGAAATCGCAGGCGCGCTGCCCGCGCGAACCTCCATCGCGGCTGGCTGGGGCATTCGTGTCACCACCCGCGGCTGGCTCTACAGCGTGTCGGGTCGGGGTGCTGTGATCGTTGGGCTGCGTAATGGCAAGCAATTTTTGATTGGTACCGATGATCCGGTCGGGCTGGCGGATGCGATCAATACA
>JANYGV010000365.1 GCA_025359285.1 Burkholderiales bacterium | reverse complement strand
ATTGCTCACGTTTGAAGAAATCACCCGCATCGCGCGCATCTCGGTGAGCTTGGGCGTCGAGAAAATCCGCTTGACCGGCGGTGAGCCCTTGTTACGCAAAGGCATTGAAAATTTAATCACGATGCTAAGCGAGATTCCCGGCATCGATTTAACCCTCACCACCAACGGCTCAGCCCTCAAAGCGAAGGCCAAGGCGCTAAAGGCAGCGGGCTTGAGGCGTATCACCGTCTCGCTCGATTCGCTCGATGACAAGACTTTCCGCCGCATGAACGATGTTGATTTTCCGGTAGCCAAAGTGCTGGAATCGATCGACGCCGCCGCAGACGCTGGCCTCAAGCCGGTAAAGATCAACATGGTCGTCAAACGCGGTATCAATGATCACGATGTGGTGGCGATGGCCGAAAAATTCAAAGGTAGTGGCCACATCGTTCGCTTTATTGAATTCATGGACGTCGGCGCGACCAACGGCTGGCTGATGAATGATGTGATTCCCTCAGCTGACATCGTTAAAAAAATCAGCGCCGTTTTTCCTCTCGAAGTCGCCGACGCCAACTACGCTGGCGAAGTCGCCGAACGTTGGCGCTACGTCGACGGCAGCGGCGAAATCGGCGTGATATCAAGTGTCACCCAAGCGTTCTGCGGCACCTGCACACGCGCCCGATTATCGACCGACGGCTCACTTTTTACCTGCCTGTTCGCGCAGAAAGGCTACGACCTGAAATCGCTACTACGCGGCAGTAAAAATGATGATGAAATTCGCGATGCCCTCGCTGCAATCTGGCAACATCGAACCGATAACTATTCTGAAATTCGAACCGCTGAAACCGCAAAAGAGCGGAAGGTGGAGATGAGCTTTATTGGGGGATGAGGCGAGTTGCTCACCCTCGAAGACCCGTTGCGTTACAACCTTATTTTTTATCTCGTGAAATAATAGATAGCTTACAACATGCACATTCCCGCCCTACTCCAATTCTTGAAAGAACTCACCGAAAACAACAACCGTCCTTGGTTTTTGCATAACAAGCCGCATTACGACATTTTGCGCGAGGAGTTTATTGAACTGGTCGGCGAAGTCGGCGCGAAGGTCGCGAAATTCGACAAAGATTTGGGACCGTTCGAACCCAAGAAGACGGTGTTCCGCATTTATCGCGATGTGCGTTTTGCGAAAGATAAAAGCCCGTACAAAAACCATATCGGCGCGGTGTTGGGCGCGCGCACCACCGACAAGGCGCGGCCTGTTTATTACTTTCACGTCGATCACAAAGGCAATTTGCTGACCGCCTGCGGCGTGTACATGCCCGATACTGCGGCGGTTAAAAAAATTCGCGATCACATCGTGGCCGAACCGGCAAAATTTTCAAAAATATTAAAAAATAAAGCGATCAACGATACCTTCGGCGGCCTGATGGAACAAGACCGGATGGCGCGTCCTCCCAAAGGCTACGCGCCTGATTTACCGCATATCGAGTACATCCAAAACCGACATTTTTTATGCGAAACGTCGATCAGCTTAAACAAGCGCGTGCCGAAAGATTTGGCAGGCGACATTGCGAATAATTTCGAGGCAGGATTACCATTGGTGAAGTGGTTGCGGGAGGCGGTAGCGTAGCTATAAAATCTCATAATCCCTAGTATCGGCGGGCTTTTTAGAGCATTTATGCTTGTAGAAGTCCGCCAAGGCTAGGGTTTCTCCTTTAAGAACTCAATCACACTCTGCACTCTATTCCCACAAATACATGAAAACCTTTGTCGCTTTATCCCTCCTCATCGCGCCGTGGCTGATCTTCGCCGCCATCGCGATTTACCTTGGCCGACCCAGCACTATTGGGCTGGTGGTGACGTTAATCGTCTCGGCGTTGGGCCTGACGCTGCTGATTAGCAAGAAAAAATAATGCCCCGCCCCATCCTCACCCATGCGGCGCGGCCTGCAACGTTTATCGTCGATGCAGTGGACGAAAATGGGGCAACTCAGCCCACCCCGATTGCCGGTGAACACCCATTGACGATTTATGTCGATAAACGAGAAATTTTGACGATCATGACACTCGGCGCGGCTCCCGAAGCGTTGGTCATTGGCTATTTGCGCAATCAACGTTTGCTGGAATCTATTGACGAAATTGTTTCCGTGCAAGTCGATTGGGAGGTCAATGCCTGCTCGGTCGCAACGCAAAATGGTCTTAAAAATCTCGACGAAAAAATGGCCAAGCGCACTAAAACCACCGGTTGCGGCGAGGGCACGGTGTTTGGTGATTTGATGGCCGATTTAGAGAATATTCAGCTGCCACGTGACATTAAAATCTCGCAAACCACGCTTTACACCTTGCTCAATAATGTGCGAATTCACGAATCAATTTATAAGCAGGCGGGTGCCGTACATGGCTGCGCGCTGGGCAATACCAAAGGCGAAATTTTAACTTTCGTGGAAGATGTCGGCCGCCACAACGCCGTGGACGCCATTGCCGGCTGGATGTGGCTTGAAAATGTGCCAGGCGGCGACAAAATTTTCTACACCACCGGACGCCTCACGAGCGAAATGGTCATCAAAGCAGCGCAGATGGGCATCCCATTTTTGGTCTCACGATCAGGCCTCACGCAAATGGGCTACGACATCGCCAAACGCGTGGGAATCACCATGATCGGCAGGGCCGTGAATAAACATTATTTGTTGTTTACGGGAATGGAAAGGCTCGCGCTGTCATGACCTCACCAAAAATCACGGCGCTGATCCTCGCCGGTGGACGTGGCTCGCGCATGGGTAGCGTGGACAAGGGTTTGCAGCTTTTTAAGGGCGTGCCAATGGTTGCGCATGTGCTTAATCGCATGAGCCCACAAGTCGATGAAGTCATCATTAACGCCAACCGCAGCATTGAGCAATATGCCGCGTTTGGGCATCGGGTGGTGCCGGATACTATCGACGGTTTCGCCGGCCCGCTGGCGGGTTTGCATGTCGGCATGATGCATGCCACGACGCCGCTATTGGCCACCGCGCCCTGCGATTCGCCGTTTCTGCCGTTGGATTTAGTCACGCGGCTACATTCGTCGCTGGCAATCGGAAACGCTGATTTGGCGGTCGCGAAAACATATGATCAGGCGCACCCGGTTTTTTGTCTGGTGAAGCGTGAGCTGGAGCCGCATTTGCGCGAATTTCTGGCCAGTGGCCAGCGCAAAATCGACAAATGGTACGCAACGCTCCGCGTGGTCGAGGTGCCATTTGACGATCAAGAATCGGCGTTCGCGAACATCAATACCGAGGATGAGTTACGCGCGCTGGAATCAAATCCAGCGAAAAATTAGCCGTCACACTCTAAACGTCATTGCACATATCAGAAACATGCCCCGCCGAAACGTCCGCAGATTACAACTTCGCCCGCCGCTGCCCCGCCGTGGCGTGGTCTGGTTTCCGCCGTTTCCGATTGCATCCAATATTGAAAAGTTTCGCGCCAAACATGACCCTCTTGCCGCGCAAATTCCCGCCCATGTGCATCTGGTTTTCCCATTTCCGTGCAACTTGTCGGCGGTGCAACTCGCTTCACACACGCGCCGAATCGTGTCCAAATGGCCGCCATTGCCGGTCACGTTTCGCGATGTCGAACCACTGCTGGACGAATTCGTCTTGCTGATGGTGCGGGATCGGGAAGAAGCGGTAACCGCGTTGCATGATGAGCTTTATTCGGGGGTGCTGAAAAACTTTTTGCGTAAAGAGATGACCTACACACCGCACATTACGCTCGCTCGAGTGACGCAGCAAGATGGCATTCGCGAAGCATTTCAACCGCTGCTTGATGCTGCAGAGACTGCCTTCGGCCGTGGCCGCGCAAGCGAATGGCGGCTGTTCGTGCGCGAATTGAATATTTTGACTTGGCATCCAGACGGTAGAATCAGCATAGACGCCACTGTTCCACTTCACACTAATTAGCCCACCTTCATGAACACACCTTTGACCATTACCGAAGCCTCCTGCGCCGACGACTACGATCCCAATTCGATGCCCGTAGACAAGGCGCGCACCTTTATCAATACTTTCCTGTCACCTGTGAATGGCGTGGCCCGCGTGGCATTACGCAGTGCGTTGGGGCGGGTGCTGGCGGCCGATATTATTTCGCCGGTCAACGTGCCGGCTCATCGTAATTCGGCGATGGATGGCTGGGCAATACGATTCGCTGATTTGCAAGCAGGCACAACCACGCTGACAGAAATCGGCGCGAGTTTTGCAGGCGTTCCCTTTGGCAAATCCATCGGAACAAATGAATGCGCCCGTATTTTCACCGGCGGCGTGGTCCCCGACGGCGCGGATACCATCATCATGCAGGAACGCGCGCAGGTCGGCGGAATCAACGGCAAATCCATCACGTTTTCGGACGGCATAGTTTTTAGCCAAAATGTACGCCACGCCGGCGAGGATTTAAAAGCAGGAGCGGTGGCGCTGGCCACAGGCCGCATCGTGCGATCCGCCGAATTGGGCTTGATTGCCTCGCTGGGCATTGGCGAAGTTTCGGTCTATCGGCCGCTGCGCGTCGCGTTTTTTTCGACCGGCGATGAGCTGGTACAAATCGGCAACCCGCTGGGCGAAGGCCAGATCTACGACAGCAATCGCTACACCCTGCATGGCATGCTGACGCGGATGGGGGCAGATGTGATCGATATGGGCGTGGTGCGCGATAATCCGGCGGTTCTCGAAGCGGCGTTTATCGACGCCAGCAAAATCGCCGATGTGGTTATCACCTCAGGTGGCGTGTCGGTCGGCGAGGCGGATTACGTAAAAGGCTTGCTGCAGAAATTGGGCGAGGTCGTGTTCTGGAAAATTGCAATGAAGCCGGGTCGCCCGCTCGCTTACGGCAAAATTGGTGACGCGCATTTTTTCGGCTTGCCCGGTAATCCTGTGTCGGTGATGGTGACGTTCTATCAGTTTGTGCGCGACGCGCTAATGATTTTGCAAGGCGTATCGCCGCTGCCGGTGCAGCCTTTGTTGAAAGCCGTGTGCACTTCGCCGATCAAGAAAGCGCCGGGCCGCACCGAGTTTCAGCGCGGTGTTTTGTATCTGGAAGACGGCGGTTTCAAGGTTCGCGTGACGGGCGAACAGGGCTCAGGCATCTTGAAATCTATGTCGGATGCCAATTGTTTCATCATGCTGCACGACAACGTGGGCAACGTAGCGGCAGGGGCTACCGTGGACGTGCAAATTCTGGAAGGGGTGGTTTAGTAATGCTTAAAACCGGATACGTTGGCGTCAAATAATGATTCCCTGGATAAAATCAGCCCACGACTTTCCTTCTGTTTATACCGCGCTGGTTGAACCAAACGGCCTGCTATGCATGGGCGGGAATCTTGAGCCAGCCACCATTTTGACGGCCTATTCACGCGGTATTTTTCCGTGGTATTCAGAAGGCCAGCCGATACTCTGGTGGAGCCCTGATCCGCGGATGGTGTTGTTCCCCAGCGAATTCAAAGTATCCCGGTCACTTGCAAAAACAATCCGCGCGGATAAATTCGAGGTTCGTTTTAATACCGCCTTCAGCGATGTTATGGCGGCCTGTGCCGCCCCACGCGGGCAACACGCGGGCACATGGATTTTGCCCGCGATGCAGGCCGCCTACACAGAGCTGCATCACATCGGCTTTGCGCATTCAGCCGAGGCTTGGCGCGACGGTGCGCTGGTCGGCGGGTTATACGGTATCGCCATGGGCCGCATGTTTTACGGTGAATCCATGTTTGCACGCGAGAACGATGCCTCCAAAGTCGCGTTTGTAGCGATGGTAGAAAAGCTGACGCGCGACGGATTTCAATTGATCGACTGCCAGCAAGAAACCCGTCATTTGGCCAGCTTCGGCGCGCGCGCCGTCCCTCGCGAACACTTCACGCAACGCCTGCAGGAATTGATAATATTAGACGCTGACAAAACACCCGTTTCTTACTGGACCAACGAGCGTAATTTGCGGGATCAATCATGAGCAAGCTCAACGATCTTCCGTTCGCGAATCTGCAGTTTTATGCGACCGCGCCTTACCCCTGCAGCTACCTGCCGGGTCGGCTTGCGCGTTCGCAAGTGGC
>JANYGV010000364.1 GCA_025359285.1 Burkholderiales bacterium | reverse complement strand
GTTTCTGGGAGAGAGTGAATGCTTTACCAATTTCATGAAATGCAGCGCGCTGTGATGGAGCCTTGGCGCTGGTGGGCGCAGGCCAATGTGGACGCATTTGGTAGTGCGTTTTCGCCACTATCCCTGACCCCCGCTGCCAAAAACGTCACCGCAGGTATGGATTTGTTGCTGCGCCTGACTGCGCGCTATGGGCGTCCTGCGTTCGACATAGGTGAAGTTAAGGTTAATGGCGTGGACGCCATCGTGACCGAAGACGTGCTGCTCGAAAAACCATTCTGTAATTTGCTGCATTTTAAGAAGTCACGTTCAGCAAAAAATGAACCCACCGTGCTTATTTTTGCGCCGCTGTCAGGTCACTACGCCACACTGCTGCGAGACACCGTTCGCACCATGCTGCCCGATCATGATGTGGTAATCACGGACTGGAAAGACGCTCGCGAAGTTCCGTTTAGCAAAGGCCCATTTCATTTCGACGACTATGTGGCCTACGTTCAGGAATTTGTTCGGTTCGTTCAAAATACATTGGGGCCAAATATTCATCTGGTATCGGTTTGCCAACCCACGGTGCCGGTTTTAGCCGGGATTTCGCTGATGGCGCAACATAACGAGCCACTGCCCAATTCAATGACGATGATGGGTGGCCCGATTGACACCCGCCTTAGCCCAACATCCGTGAACGACTTCGCTATGGATCGTTCGCTCTCGTGGTTTGAACAAAACGTGATCCAGCGGGTGCCGCAAAAATACGCGGGCTCGATGCGCCGAGTCTATCCCGGTTTTTTGCAGTTGTCCGGTTTCATGGCAATGAACCCCAAACGGCATATGAAATCGCATCAGGATTACTACAAGGATCTGGTCGCAGGTGATGGTGAAAGTGCTGAGGCGCATCGTCGTTTTTATGATGAGTACAATGCGGTGATGGATTTGCCCGCCGAATATTATCTCGACACGATCTTCCGTGTTTTTCAGGACCAGACCTTGGCCAAAGGCCAGATGGATGTGGCGGGTGAGCGGGTCAATCCTGCCGCTATCAAGCGCACCGCGTTATTTACCATCGAGGGCGAGCTGGATGATATTTCAGGCAGCGGACAAACCCAGGCCGCGCACACCTTATGTATCGGCATACCTGCGGCGCGGCAACAGCATTACACAACGCCGCAAGTGGGTCATTACGGGATTTTCAGCGGTCGCAAATATCGCGAATTGATTTACCCGAAGATCAGAGAATTTATCGCCAAATTTGATAAATAGCCGGATAGCTAAAAAGTAATTAAAGCCAATTGGCGAGCAGGATTCGTTAATGGTGGTTGCATATAGCCCCGCCTGAGCACATGCTCGGCGGGGTTTATTTTTTTGACGCAGATTTTCGGTCCATAAAATTCCAAGCTGCCCTGTCGTCCTACCCCACCATTCCGGCAACCCCATTTTCCATCTGTGGTACTTTAGATATTGCAAAATTTGTATCATCAAAGCCAACCACGAAGGACTCACTATGTCTTCTGACAAACCCGCATCCGGCATGGCGTCGGCATTTCCCAATTACTTTGAGCTTTTTCAAAATATCGCCAGCCCGTTTATGGCGAACAATGCCAGCAACCCCGCATCGAATGCTGCGGCGATGATGATGGCCACGCTCGATCCAAAAGAAATCGAGCGCAAAACCCGCGAGCTGGAAACGGTATTGATGTGGTTGAAGGCTCAGGTGGGCGTGGTGGAAATGTCTATAAAGACACTTGAATATCAGAAGGATTTTTTAACAAAAATGGCTGCTAACCCTATGCCTATGCCTACGCCTATGCCGATGTCGATGTCTTCCTCGGATGCATCGAGTGCAGACGCTGGCGTTAACCTCGGCCAGGAGGTAAAAGAAGCAATTCAAGCCCCTGACCTGACGCAGCTGGCAAAAACAGCGGCAGCCATGAATCCCGCTCTATGGGCGTGGAATTTATTGCAACAGCCAGCGGGTGGCGAAGGTGTAAAAAGCACGGGCGGCAAAACGGGGGGTGGGAAAACGGCGCCAAATGCGCGCTCCAATGCAAAAAAGGGCGGTGATATAAATGCGCGCTCAACATCTACCTCGAAAAAAGCCAGCGCGACCAAACGAACCCGATCATAAGATTGTTATCGGCCAGCAGCGCCTGTTCAATAGGGTTCGCCAGTGCTGCTGCAATCCGGTAAATAAATTGTTGCGCCGCAGCAGTTTTACGGACAATCTATTTGTATAGAATGTGTTGTATTGACAAGCGACGGCAAGCGGTTCACGATTCATAGCGAGTTAATTGTTAATGCTCGTATCCGGGTCCGCACAAACACCAAAGCCTATAGTGGCAGATTTACAAACCGGTCAAAACGATGTCACTTCTGCACGCACCCGTCGCCAATTTCCTTCACGCTGCATTGCTGCCAGAAGCTGGCGCGACCAATGAAACGTCTCCGTTGAGCACGTTGGTCTATCAAAGCCGACCCGTCAAAAATTTTACCGAAATTGAGCTTAAAAACTTGCTTGATCACGCTCGTGCTCGTAATCGTGAGCACTTGATTACGGGTTTGCTGGTTTATGATCACGGCTGTTTTTTTCAATGGCTTGAAGGTCCAGGTTCGGCAGTAGCTAAAATATGGAAATCGATTCAAGCCGATCCGCGCCACGGCGACGTTCAAATATTGGGTGAAAAATCAATCGCCAGGCGATTGTTTTCGGACTGGGATATGCGTCTTGCCTGGTCAGAAGACCCCGCGCACGCGGCCATTGCCGCTTCGGTTGAAGTGCCCTATGCCATGCTCGATCGGTTGCGTTTGAATCCAGGTCAAGACAATCCCGCCTGGCATGAATTTGCCGCGCTTGATGGGCCGGGGAAAAATGTCGCCACGCCGGCGTCCGCCACTGCCACCGCCGAGGGCGCTGAAAGCGTAACCGAGCAAGCCGAGCCGTCTTACGACCTGATCGGCGAAGTTGTTGCCAGCGAATTGATTCCTCGTTTGTTGATGGCGCATCGCGCGGGTTCGTCGGATGGATTTGAAGGCGGCCGCGGTGCCTCGGCCAGCGCCAATACACGGCCAGAAATAAACGATAGCAGCGATGTGATTGAGGAATTCACCCAGCGCGTGCTGGGCACCGACGCTGCCGCGGCGGGTGAATATCTCGATTTGCTGCACGAAAAGGGGCTCTCCGCCGAGACGATTTTTTTGCATGTTATGCAGCCGGTCGCGCGGCGCTTGGGCGACCTTTGTAATCAGGATGTTTGCCACGATGTTGAAGTTACGGTTGGAATGTGGCGTTTGCAGTCGCTGGTGCGTGATTTGAGCGCCGCGTTTCAGGCTGAAGCCGCGCCGGTCGCCTCCACCCGCTCCGTGCTGGTAGCTACTCAGCCCGGCGAGCCGCATATGCTGGGCATGCGGCTTGATGCGGAGTTTTTCTGGCGTGCGGGCTGGGATGTGGTGTGTGAGTTCCCGGCCACTGATGACGAGTTGGAGAGCTTGGTAAAAGAGCAGTGGTTTGATGTGCTTGATCTCTCGCTCAGCAATGCGTTCCAGCGTGACCACCGATTGGCCGCCATGACGTCGACGATTCAAGTCGCGCGTAGTGCATCGTTTAATCCCAATCTGCGGGTGATTGTTTGCGGACGGGTGTTTTTAGAGCATCCCGAATACAGTCTCTTGGTTGGTGCGGATGCAGGTTGTTCGACGGCAGCGAAAGTGGTTTTGCGCGCTGAATCCAAACTGGCGTCGCTGGATTCACCGGCGCTGTCTTCGGCGCGCGACGCGGTCAAACAAGTCGCTCGCCACGTGGCGTCGCTGACGTTCAGAGCGCCTTCTTAGTGATTTCGGCAAAGTCGTCTAGTGGCGTTGTTAGCAGGCGCGAATTCAAGCAATCGGAAAGTAAACCCTAACAACGGCGTGGCTTTGCAAGAAAAAAAGCCTGTAGAAGCCCGCCGTTTATAGAGTTTTCAAATATATTTGAAAAACTTCGGAACCTTCGATTACGTTATTGTGGGCGCAGGCACTGCAGGCTGTGTGCTGGCTAACCGGCTTAGCGCAGATCCAAAAATACGCGTCCTGCTGCTTGAGGCGGGGGGTAAAGACGATTACATCTGGATCCACATTCCGGTGGGTTATCTGTATTGCATCGGCAATCCGCGCACCGACTGGTGCTATAAAACCGAGCCCGAACCGGGCCTTAACGGACGCTCAATTCTCTACGCGCGAGGCCGCACGCTCGGTGGCTGTTCGTCGATAAATGCGATGATTTACATGCGCGGTCAGGCCCGTGATTATGATGAATGGGAAGCGATGGGTAACACCGGCTGGGGCTGGAAAAATGTGCTGCCTATTTTTAAAGCAAGTGAAGAGCACTATGCGGGCAATTCAGATATCCACGGTGGCGATGGCGAATGGCGTGTCGAAGAGCAGCGTTTGCAATGGGAAATTCTGGATAAATGGCGCGATGCTGCCGCGCAAACTGGCATTCCCAAAGTGGCTGATTTCAACAGCGGCGATAATTTTGGTTCTGCCCGCTTTCAAGTCAATCAGCGTACCGGCGTGCGCTGGAATACGTCAAAAGCGTTTCTTCGTCCCGTCATGCAGCGATCCAATCTGGTCGTATTGACGGGCGCATTTTCGACCAAGATTCGGCTCGAATCGGCTTATAAGCTGCATGCAAACGCGGACGAAAAAAAGCGCGCAACGGGCGTCGAGTTTGAACACAAGAACGAGAAGTATTTTGTGGAAGCTGCGCGGGAAACAATTCTTTCGGGCGGCGCGATAAATTCGCCCCAACTTTTGCAGCTTTCCGGCATCGGCAATCCTGCGCAGATCGAGCCGCATGGCATCATTTCGACCCATACCCTGATTGGCGTAGGTGAAAATTTGCAGGATCATTTGCAGCTGCGATTGGCGTTTAAAGTGCAGGGCGTTCGCACTCTGAACGAATCAGCTAATTCCTGGCTGGGCAAAGCGCAGATGGCGTGGCAGTACGCGATGTTCCGGCGCGGACCGTTATCGATGGCACCATCGCAGCTGGGCGCGTTTGCAAAGTCTGATCCGTCACAGAAAACCGCCAATATTCAATTTCACATCCAGCCTTTGTCGCTCGACAAGTTTGGCGAACCACCACATAAATTTCCCGCGTTTACCTCCAGTGTGTGCAACTTGCGTCCTGAAAGCCGCGGCCACGTGCGTTTGAAAAGCGCGAATGCGCATCACCATCCGGGGATCACCTTGAACTATCTATCGGCTGAAGCAGATCGCAAGGTCGCGGTGAACGCGATTAAACTCACTCGCAAAATTGTCGCTGCTGCCGCGCTGGCTAAATATCAACCGCAAGAATTTATGCCCGGCCCCGCATTCAATACGGACGAGGAATTGGCGCGCGCGGCGGGTAATATTGGCACCACTATTTTTCATCCGGTCGGCACCTGCAAAATGGGGCCGGCTAATGATGCGCTGGCGGTAGTGGACTCGCGGCTGCGCGTTCACGGCGTCTCGTGCCTGCGGGTCGTGGATGCGTCCATCATGCCGACGATTACGTCGGGTAATACTAATTCACCGACGATCATGATTGCAGAGCGCGCCAGCGCGATGATTATCGAAGACCGTTTGCGCGAATCGGCGCCGATTGTGGCGATTCACGAGTGACGTTTCCAAACAAGTTAGTCGTGCCCGGTTAAATCCTGTACCGGCAATTGTCGACGCCGCGCAAGCGTCAAATAAAACGGTGGCTAATGATACTTTTGTCGGCTACACACAGGGTTTCGTCACATGTCACGTGAGCACAAACCGCGAAACAGCGATATTCATGAAACGATGGGCAATGGGGAATTTTTTACGCAATCTATAACTAGAAGCCAAGCGGAAATAATCGTTAAGTACACTAAGTTCTGCGTTATTATTTGTGTTCACAATTTATTTCACCTGACAAGCGGGTCTTGGTCACACATCCTTGGCAACATATCTTCGTCAAGAAAATTTAATGGAGCATTGGCATGCAACAAATATTGAAACAGTCATGGTTAGTAATAGCGTTCCTGTTTTTTAGCGCGAGTACTGCCTTTGCGCAATCAATTTCTCCTGCCGTGAACTACACCGATATCTGGTGGGCCGGTGCTGCTGAGTCGGGATGGGGCATTCAGATCACGCAACATAATGATGAAATTGTCGCCACGTGGTATACCTACGACGAGCAGGGCGCCCCTTTGTTTATCTTGTTGTCGGGCTGCGATGTTCAACGTTTTAACGGCTCGGTTTGTCGTGGCAATCTCTACCGCTTCACCGGCACGCCGTACAACGTGCCGTTTGTAAAAGCGGACATTACGCCGCCGATTGGTGTGGCGACGCTGACGTTCACGAGCGCTAATACGGCCACGTTTGCCTACCAAATCGGCGGTACATCAATCACAAAATCGATCAGCCGATTTGCGTTCGGCTCGCGGCTCGCCGATTTTCCACGCGATTCTACCGATCTTTATTATCAGGCGGATGCGTCCGGCTGGGGCTTTTCGCTTGCACAGAACGGCAGCAGCATTTTTGGCGTGATTTATCACTACGATGTGGATCGCAAACCGATCTTTTTGACGTTTAACGAAAAGATCACTAACGGCGTGGCAACGGGCAGCCTGCTGCGCACGCGCTCCAACGGCAGTAACTATCTCACCCAGAATTGGCGCTCGGCGGATATTCCCGCCCCCGCCGTGGTCGGAAGCGCAACCGCTTCGTTTACCGTTGGTGGTGGACTCACCCTTGATTTCACCATCAATGGTTTCAATCAAAAACGACTGATGACTCGCTTGCCGTTCGGCAGTGGCTTGCCGGCCGCGTCCACCAAAGAAGCGCTGTGCGCGATCCCCAGAGCCGATCCAAAATATGGCGATAGACCCGGCAGTCTCGACACCGAGAAAACATGGGTGGGTTCATATCTTGATGAGACCTATCTTTGGTATAACGAAGTGCCCAATGTGTCGGCAGTGTCTTACGCTACGCCCTTGAATTATTTTGATGCCTTGAAAACATCGGTGTTGACTGCGACCGGCCGTCTTAAAGACGAATTTCACTTCTACCAAGACACCGCCAGCTTCGAAGCGAGTTCACAATCCGGGGTGGTAGGTGGTTATGGCGCTTCGTTCGCGTTTCTGCAAAACACCCCGCCGCGTAATTTGGTCGTGGCATACCTGCAAGCGAGCTCACCTGCCGCGAATGCCGGGCTGTTGCGCGGCACGAGAATACTCAGCGTGGACGGCATTGATTTGGTGAATAACAATACGGCCAGCGGAGTTGCCATTCTTAACGCCGGCATCTCGCCGACTCGTCCGGGCGAGACGCATACTTTTAGCGTATTGGATTCGGGTGCTGCGGCGCCGCGAACCATCACGATGGTGTCCGCAAATATCGCGATTGCGCCGGTTCAAAACGTGAAGACGATTTCGACGACCAGCGGCAATGTCGGCTACATGCAATTTAACGCCTTTAATTTCCCTTCAGAGGGCCAGCTCATCAGCGCTTTCACGCAGCTGCGTGCCGCCGGGGTCACTGATCTGGTTATGGATATGCGCTATAACGGCGGCGGTCTGGTTTATGTTTCCAGCCAGCTTGCGTATATGATCGCCGGCGCGGCACGCACCAGCGGCAAAACTTTCGAGAAACTGACCTACAGCGATAAACGCGTCGCGGATAACGCGGATCCGTCAAACGTCACACCCTTTTTCGGCACTGCGAGCGGTGCCGCCAATACGGGAACTTCGCCCAATGCGGCGCTTCCCACACTTAACCTGGGACGCGTGTATGTGCTCACCAGCTTTAATACGGCATCCGCCAGCGAAGGCGTCATCAATGGCTTGGAAGGCATCGGCGTGCAGGTGATTCGTATTGGCACCACCACCCGCGGCAAGCCCTATGGTTTTGTGCCTACCGAGAATTGCAGCACCACTTATTTCTCGATTGAGTTCAAGGGAACCAATAACGTGGGCTTCGGTGATTACGCAGATGGCTTCACCCCGACTTGCAACGTCGCGGATGACTTCACCAAGCCTCTCGGCGACCCCACTGAGGCACGCCTCGAAGCGGCATTGAGTTACCGCCAAACTGGCGTATGTCTACCCCCAAAATCCGGGAAGCGAAGTGCACTGTCAGCGGACGCCAGCAACGCAGAACCGATGATCGTCAGACCTGCCTGGATGGAAAATAAAATTTTGCTGCCGAAAAACTTGCAGGGAACATTTAAGTAAACGGGCGCAGTACCCAAAAGACTTGGCACAATAAAGTTCGCTGGCCGGTGAGCATCGCTTACCGGCCAGTTTTGTTTGGGCGCTCTAAAAAACTAAACTGTACGATTAGTAATCGTTTGGCCACCATGAACGAAATTATCCATCGCGCAACTTAATCACGCCTCAATTTCAAAACCAAGCACCCTAAAACTCCGCGCCGTGCGGCTTAAAATATCGGTCATGCCGACAATATTTCAATGAACCAAATCGTGTCCGGGACGACATAGGTGAGCCCTCATAAAACAGTGCCACGGTTTAGCGACGGCTTGCTTGCGTGGTATTTTGTGATCGTTTGGGGTTCCGGCTTTATTGCCACTAAGGCGGGACTTCAATATGCTGCGCCGTTTACGTTTTTGTCGCTGCGCTTTGCGGTCGGCATTGCGTTTCTGCTGCCGATTGCACTTGTTTTAAAGCCCCGTTGGCCCGACACTTTTGCGGAATGGTTTCATCTCGTCGTCGCAGGGCTGATGATGTACGCGATTAATTTAGCGGGCAGTCACTATGCGCAATACCTCGGTATGTCGGCGGGCGTGGCGGCAATTATCCTGGCCGCGCAACCGCTGCTGACGGCGATCATCGCGGCGGTCTGGCTGAGTGAACGACCGTCCAGGCGCCAATGGCTCGGCGTGGCGGTGGGTCTGGCCGGCGTGGCGATGGTGGTGTGGCACAAGATAAATATTGCCGCGGTGGGGGTGGCTAGCCTGGTTGCGGTCGCGATTGCGTTGTTGGCGTTGACGGTAGGCACACTGTATCAGCGTCGATTTTGTGCAAATGCCGATTTACGATCAAGCGCGCTGATTCAGTTTGCGGCCTGCTTGCTGGTGGTGGCTCCGCTGAGTTATGTAGTTGAGGGAGCGGTGGTGAAATGGTCGTGGACGCTGATGGTAGCGATTTTATTTTTGGTTGTTTTTGCGTCAATTCTCGCGGTCAGCGCGTTGCACACTTTAATGCGGCGGGGCGAGGCGACCCGCGTATCAGGCATGCTTTATCTGCCTCCGGTTGTGGCCGTTGCTTTGGAGTGGCCGCTGTTTGGTGTGGTGCCCACCGCCATGTCGCTGATCGGTATCCTCGTGACCTGCGTGGGGGTGGCGCTGGCCGTTAGGCGTTAATGACGGCAAATGTCCCGCCATCCGCGTCAAACCCGCGAATCCTGCTGATCGTGGCAGGAGCCTGAAAGATGCGAAAATAATGGGTGCGCCCGCTTCCCCTCATCATCATCTTGCTCGTGCTTGACCATATTGCGTTTAACGGCAGCCGGATTGCGGTTTCGTTGAATGCGATTTCATTGAATGCCACCGCGTTCACGGTGGGCTCGCTGATGGCCGTTTATGCGCTGTTGCCCGCTATTTTATCGGTCAGTGCAGGTCGTTGGATCGACCGCATTGGCATCAACAAGCCGATGTTAGTCGGGTCGGTCGGCGTTGGCATGGGGGTCGTGACGCCGTTCATTATTCCTGGGCTGATATCGCTTTATATTACGGCGGTGCTGACCGGCGTGTCGTTTATGCTGATCAATGTTTCGGCCTACCACGCGGTGGGCGAAATGAGCTCGCCCGAAGATCGACCGGTTAATTTTAGCTATGTGGCGCTGGGATTCTCCACCTCGTCATTTATTGCGCCGATGATGTCGGGTATTGCCATTGATCAGCTCGGCTTTCGCGCGACTTTTCTGATTTTGGCGTTGTTCACGGTTCTGCCGATGATTGCACTCTCGGCACATCTATTGCCACCCAGCAAACCCCGCGAAGCTCATACGCTCGCCCCCGCAGGCGCGGTATTTGATTTGTTGCGCGATCCTAATTTGCGGCATTTGTTTATTGCCATGGCGGTGCTGACCGTGGCGTGGGATGTGTACGGTTTTGCGATTCCGATTTACGGCACAAAAATTGGCCTGTCGGCGTCCGAGATTGGCATTGTCATGGGCGCATTTGCGGCGGCGACATTTGCGGTGCGTCTGGCTATGCCGTTTATCGTTAACCGGGTCAGACCGTGGACGATGCTGGCTGTCGCGCTGCTGACGGCCGCCGTCAGTTATTGCGCATTGCCGTTTACGCAAAGCGTGGGCGTGATGATGGCGCTGATGTTTTTGCTTGGCTTGGGCCTGGGCGCGCCACAACCAATGATCTTGTCCTTACTGCACGAATCGGCCCCGGTAGGGCGTGCGGGTGAGGCGCTAGGTTTGCGGACAACGATGATCAACACCAGCCAGACGGTAATGCCACTCATTTTTGGGGCGGTGGGTGCGGCGCTAGGAATTGCGCCGCTATTCTGGGCGATGGCGACCGCTTTGCTCGCGGGCAGCATTTTTGCGAATCGTTTGCGCAAATAGTCGGTTTTTTGCGACCGTGTTTCGGCGATATTGTTGAGTATGTTGTTGCATGTGCTGTTGACTGCGTCGTTGGATAAAGCGTATCGCGAAAAAGTCAATGTGCTCGTTTGGTTGATCTGCAAAGCCGATCAAATCAAGATTGAAAAAAGCTGAATTGCCCGCATAATCTTCCTAGCGGCCAAAAACCAGTTCCTATTGTGCTGTTTTGCATCATTTTGGTGTCGCCAGCGACGTCGATGAAGTGTTACTACGGTTGCGCAAATGGCAGTTTGGGGTAAAAATTGCGGCAAATCGTGCCTGCTGGTGACCGATAGTATTCAAGGCTTATTTATTTTTGGGGGAACAGATGAAGCGTATTTTCTTGTTTTTAGCCACCAACTTAGCGGTCATGATCGTGATCGGCGTGCTGACCAGCGCGCTGGGCGTAAACCGATTTTTAACCCAAAATGGCTTGAATTTGCCGATGTTGCTGGC
>JANYGV010000324.1 GCA_025359285.1 Burkholderiales bacterium | reverse complement strand
CGCGCGTTAAATCCGAATTTTGTACTGAATCAATTGCGTTATTTGGGCGCGACGATTTTGTTGGCGCGGAAAAATTTTGGTTGTGGTTCGTCGCGCGAACATGCGCCGTGGGCGCTACAGCAATTTGGATTTAAGGCGATTATTGCGCCCTCATTTGCCGATATTTTTTTCAACAATTGTTTTAAAAACGGTTTGCTGCCTGTGGTCTTGAGCGAGATGGAAATCGATCATCTTTTTAATGCCGTGCTCGCAACGCCAGGAATGAAATTGCGCGTGGATCTGGCGCGGCAAGTGGTGGAAGTGCCGGGAGCAGAATCGTATAAATTTCAGGTCGAAGGTCATCGTAAAGAATGTTTGTTGAATGGCTGGGATGATATCGGTTTGTCGTTGCGTCACGTCGATAAAATCAAAGCATATGAGGCCGCACGCGCGCGCACCGAGCCGTGGATTTTTAATTAACTTTTCAATTAATAAAATGAAAATTGCAGTGTTAGCGGGCGATGGTATCGGCCCGGAAATCATGGCGGAAGCGCTGAAAGTGTTGGATGTCTTGCGTCGCGATGGATTGAAAATTGAGACTGAATCCGCACTCGTGGGTGGCGCTGCGTATGATGAGTACGGTCATCCGCTGCCAGCGGCGACGTTACAGCTGGCGCAGCAATCGGATGCGGTGTTATTTGGCTCCGTCGGTGGGCCGAAATACGACGCCCTGCCGCGCGAACATCGTCCGGAAAAAGCGATTTTGGGATTGCGCAAAGAGTGCGATTTTTTTGCAAATTTGCGGCCTGCGAATGTGTTTCCGGAATTAGCTGATGCATCGACTTTGAAGCCGGAAATCATTGCCGGCCTCGACATCATGATTATTCGTGAGCTGACGGGCGACATTTATTTCGGCGAGCCGCGCGGTATCACGGGTCACAGGGGGGTAAACGGCGAGTTAGGCAATCGTGTCGGCATCAACACGATGCATTACACCGAAGCGCAAATCCGCCGCATCATTCATGTGGGTTTCAAAACCGCACGGCAGAGAAATAAACGCCTTTGCTCGATTGACAAAATGAATGTGCTGGAAGCGATGCAATTGTGGCGCGATATCGCGATTGAAATTGCACCTGAATATCCGGATGTGGAACTGACGCACATGCTGGTGGATAACGCGGCAATGCAGTTAATCCGTAACCCCAAACAATTTGATGTGATGGTGGCAGGCAATATGTTTGGCGATATTTTGTCCGATGAAGCATCGATGTTGACGGGCTCGATTGGCATGCTACCGTCGGCCTCGCTCGATGCGGCGGGCAAGGGATTGTACGAGCCCATTCATGGTTCCGCGCCTGATATTGCAGGCAAGGGCATTGCCAATCCGCTCGCGCAAATTTTGTCTGCCGCGATGATGATGCGCTATACATTTAATTTGCCGGACGTGGCCGCGCGAATCGAAACAGCGGTGCGAAAAGCGCTGGCGTCAGGGCTGCGCACAGGCGATATTGCGAAGGCAAATGAGGCTAAAGCGAGTACGCAACAGATGGGCGACGCCGTGGTTTCGTTTTTGTAGATCGGAATTAAAACCCTAGTACTGGCGGACTTTTGCAAGCATTTTTACCGCAAACGGTACGCCCAGCTTAGGGTTTGTCATTTGTCTATCTAAATTTAAGAGCAAAAAATGTTGAAAGTTGGATTAGTTGGCTGGCGCGGCATGGTGGGCTCAGTGTTGATGGATCGGATGCGCGCAGAAAATGATTTCGCATTAATTGAGCCGATTTTTTTCACGACTTCAAATGTGGGTGGCGCCGCTCCCGCCGAGGCGCAGGGCGCGCCTTTGAAGAGCGCCAAAGATGTTGACGCGCTCATGTTAATGGATGTGGTGATTACCTGTCAGGGCGGTGAATACACGGCCGAGATTTATCCGCAGTTGCGCGGTGTGGGGTGGAAAGGCTATTGGATTGACGCGGCGAAAACGCTGCGCATGAATGATGACGCGGTGATTGTGCTTGATCCTGTGAATATGCCGATGATCAAGAGTGCCTTATTCAGGGACGTGAAAGATTACGTCGGCGGAAATTGCACCGTGAGCTGTATGCTAATCGGGTTGGGCGGATTGTTCAAAGCGGATTTGATCGAATGGATGACGTCGATGACCTATCAGGCGGCGTCGGGCGGTGGTGCTGCACACATGCGCGAGCTGCTTACTCAGTATGGTGCGCTGCACGCGGAGGTGAAATCGTTGCTCGATGATCCACATTCGGCGATTCTGGAAATCGACCGTAAGGTGCTGGCAAAACAGCGCGCATTCACGGCGGAGGAAACGCAAAATTTCGGCGTGCCGCTTGGCGGTAATTTGATCCCGTGGATCGATAAAGATATGCATACGGGGATGTCTCTGGAAGAGTGGAAAGGCATGGCCGAAACCAACAAAATTTTGGGTCGCGGCCGAGGTTTTGAGCTGGCGGCAACACCGATTGACAGCTTGTGTGTGCGGGTCGGCGCGATGCGCTGTCATAGCCAGGCGCTGACGATTAAATTGAAACGCGACGTGCCGCTCGCTGACATCGAAGCGATCATCGCCAACGATAACGAATGGGTGCGTGTGATTCCAAATGAGCGCGAGCACAGCATTCGCGAGCTCACGCCAGCCGCCGTGACCGGCAATATGCACATTCCGGTGGGCCGTTTGCGCAAGCTCGTAATGGGGCCGGAGTATCTAAGTGCGTTTACAGTCGGTGACCAGCTGTTATGGGGCGCGGCTGAGCCGCTACGGCGTATGTTACGGATTTTGTTGGAAAAATAGCCGTTTAAGCCCCGCATGCCAGGCTGCAATTTTATTTTACAAATGCGGGAACCAAGCCGTTTAACCACAAGCCGACGTGCACCAACGCGGGCACGGATTGGCATAAATAACGCATAAGGCTTGAAAAATCCGTGACTTTGGCTTCTAATGTGAGAAATCGAATAAGATTGCAACAATAACTCGTTGATGTTATTTTAATTTGTCTAAAAAAACGAAGGGCTGGGGCCAAGAATGAACCGTCCACCAAGAACAAAATTAGTTGCGGCGTTGGGAGGCGCAATACTGGCGGCCTCGACATTGTTTGCAGAGGCGGCGGGATTAGGTCGTCTATCTGTTAATTCCTCACTGGGTCAGCCTTTATCTGCTGAAATTGAGCTGGTCTCATTACAGCCTGGCGAATTTGAGGCGCTTGCCGCACGCGTGGCCAGCCCTGAAGCCTACACCGACGCTCGAATCGAGTTCTCGCCATTATTGCGCCAGCTTCGTTTTACGGCTGAACGCCGCGCTGATGGCAAACCTGTATTGAAAGTAACGAGCTCAGCACCGATTAACGAGCCGTTTCTGGACGTGCTGGTTGAGGTGAACTGGCCCTCGGGCAGATTGCTGCGTGAATATCCTATTTTATTGGATCCGCCGGGTTTCAGCGAAGGCAAGGTAGCGCCACCGGTTGCCGCTGTGACCGTGCCTAAAGCCACAACATCCAATGTGGCACCTGCCGTTACGCAGCCGTCGGGCCCAACTACCGCGCCGACCGCGCGGAAAGTTGCACCGAAGGACGTAGCCAAAGACGCACCACGTGATACCTATGGCCCGGTGAAAAGCGGCGACACGCTTAATCAAATTGCCTCTAGCGTCAAGCCAGATGCGGTCTCGCTCGAACAAATGTTGGTTGCGATGTATCGCGAGAATAAATCCGCGTTCATCGGTAACAACATGAATCAGCTGAAGACTGGCCAGATTCTACGTGTGCCATCGGCTGCTGACGTTGGCAGAATAACGCGCACCGAAGCCCAAAACGAAATCAAGGTGCAGGTTGCAGATTGGAAAAACTACCGTGATTCAGTCGCGGGTGCCGCACAATCGATGCCTGCGAAAGCGTCGTCTGGGAACGAGGGCGCAGGCAAAATTGCGATGGCAAAGCCGGAGAAGCCCGCTAGCGCGTCATCGTCTGGTGATCAGCTAAAGATTGCTAAGTCTGATGGTGGAAATGCAAAAACCGGCAGCGCAGGTGCCAAAGGCACGGCGAGTGCGGCGCAGGATCAGTTGAACGCATTAAAGGAAGAAGGAATCGCCAAGGACAATCGCCTGAAGGAGGCTAATTCGCGCGTGGCAGAGCTTGAAAAGCAAATTGTCAAAATGCGCGAGCTGATGGAATTAAAAGGCGTTCCGGCACCTTCAAAAGCAGTTGATGCGAAAGCGGTCGATACTAAAGCAGCAAAAGCGGACGACAAGCCCAAAGCCGCAGAACCAGTCAAAGCAGTAGTGCCCGCCATGGCACAAGTCACACCAGCAGCGACGCCCAGCAAGCCAGCTGAGCCGGTAAAAGCGGTCGAGCCGCCTAAAGCGGAGACTGTTAAGATCGAGCCGGCGAAAGTTAAAGCTCCCAAGGAGGAAACTCCCAAGAGGGAAGCTCCCAATGGGGAAGCGCCGAAAGTAGAAGTTGTAAAAACTGAGCTGCCTAAAGTAGACGTGCCAAAAGCTGATGCAGCAAAGCCCGTGGTTGCTAAAGCACCGCCACCTGTCGCGCCCGCAGAACCAAGCTTTTTTGAAGAGAACGCAGTTGCATTGGGTGCAACTACAGCGGCCATTTTGGGTGGTGCAGGTTTATTTTTTATGTCGCGCCGCAAGAAAAAGCCAGTTCCGCCGCCGTCAAGCCAGATGGTGAATACCTCGTCAATCATGCCGAGTGACATGAAACCAAACACGGTTACAGGTAATCGCGCAGGTGGTTTGGTCGATACCGGTAATAGCTCGTTCCTGACTGATTTTGACAAGACAGGACCAGGCATGATCGATACCGATGAGGTCGATCCCGTCGCGGAGGCCGAGGTCTATATTGCGTACGGTCGGGATGCTCAAGCCGAAGAAATTCTTAAAGAGGCAATGGGTCGCGACAAGAATCGTCACGAAATTGCAGTCAAATTGCTCGAAATTTATCACTCACGTAGAAGCCCACAGGCGTTTGAACCTGTTGCTCGCGAACTAAAAGACGCCATCGGCGTGGATAACCCAACTTGGGTAAAAGTAGCCGCGTTGGGTGCGTCAATTGATCCGACCAATCCGCTGTATGGTGGCATGGGCGGTGTGGGTGCCATGGGTGCTATAGGTGGCGCAGCGCTCGCCGCGGGCGCAGTGGCGATGGGCAGTGCCGTTTCGACAGCGCCCGTTACCCCGGCCGCTCCCAATTTAGATTTTGATTTAGGTTTCACTGACACCGCGCCTGCGACGATGGCTACCATGAGTTCCGCAGGAACAAGTTCGTCGATTCAAAAACCTGTCATGGATTTTGATCTGGACTTAAATTCGCCGGTATCGCCATCGGAATCTGCGGCAATTCCGCATGGTTTGGCACCGCTAGAAGCAAACAGCATGCTTGATTTTGACCTTGCGTTTGATGTGCCGCCAGAAACGCCGTCGGCTCCGGCCGCCACGGCTCCCGCGTCGAAGTCAGCTTTTGATTTTGATTTGTCGTCACTGTCACTCGGTACGCCGTCCGCGCTTTCCGCTTCGTCTTCCTCAGCCGCGCCAGCAGCATCCAAGGCACTAGACGAAATATTCGCAACGACGATTAGTACCAAAGCGAGTGAGCTGGCACCTCAGCATAGGCCGGCCACCGAATCGCTTAGTGGTGTAAGTTTTGATTTGGATACGGGTGCGGGCGACGGTAACACCGGTTCGGCCACAGCAACTAAACTTGAGTTGGCGAAGGCTTATATCGAAATTGGTGACGCTGAAGGCGCCCGCGAAATTCTTCAGGAAGTATCGCGTGAAGGTTCAGCGGCGCAGCGCGAAGCGGCAGACAAGATTTTGGCGGGTATTTGATACGCCGATAACGACTGAGCATATGTTGTTGAGGGCGCGGAATTCCGCGCCCTTTTTATTTTTGAATTTGGCTGCATTTGTTAACATTGATTTGCTGAATCCTGGCCGTTTAGGGACGGGATCGAAGCAAGTTTTTCACCAGCCATGAAAGTTTTGTAAATTGGTTATGCGTATAGCGCTGGGCCTCGAATACGACGGTGCAGAATTTTGCGGTTGGCAGTCGCAATCAAACCGCTGCGGTGTGCAGGATGCGCTGGAATCCGCGTTGGCTGCTTTTGTGGGTGCTGATGTCAGGGTTCACAGCGCAGGCCGCACTGACGCTGGCGTGCACGCGCTGGGACAGGTTGCACACATCGACACCGACGTTATTCGCGATGCCAAATCATGGGTTCGCGGAACCAACGCACACCTGCGTGACAGTGTGCGCGTGGTCTGGGCTACAGCAGTATCGCGTGACTTCCACGCGCGATTTTCAGCACGGTCGCGCAGCTATCAATACGTCTTGCTGAACGATGCCGTGGAAGGTGCACTCACGTCAAAGTCGGTGGGCTTTTTCCATATGCCGCTTGACGCACAAGCAATGCAGGCAGCAGCAACACTGTTGCTCGGGGAGCATGACTTTTCATCGTTTCGCGCAGCTGAGTGCCAAGCCAAAAGTCCGGTTAAAACGCTCTATCAGGCAACAGTTGAGCGACGCGGCCGCCATCTTTTTTTTAAATTTCGCGCAAACGCTTTCCTGCACCATATGATTCGAAACATTGTCGGCGGGCTGGTGTCTGTAGGAGCGCGACGGCATTCACAACAGCAGTTTATAGATATCTTTGCGGCTCGAAACCGCGTGATGGCTGCGCCTACTTTTTCTGCCGCGGGGCTTTATTTAACAGATGTCGAGTACGATTCTGGCTTCGGTTTGCCAGTTGTCGCATCGCAGCCGGATCGCCACCCTTTTTTTTTCGAACGTTAGTTACAGAATGCATAAAACCAGAATTAAAATTTGTGGAATACGCAATGTTGAAGATGCGCTAATCGCGGCAGACGCAGGTGCTGACGCCATCGGCCTCATTTTCTATCCGCCTTCGCCGCGAGCGACCACGCTTGAACAGGCCATTGCCGTCCGTGATGCACTGCCTCCGTTTGTAGCCACTGTGGCATTGTTTGTTAATCCCGAACACGCTCGGGTAGTCGAGATATGTAACGCGCTCAATCCATCGCTAGTACAGTTTCACGGCGATGAAAGTCATGCTTACTGCGCGTCATTTGATCGGCCCTACATCAAAGCAATTCGCGTCGGGGCCTCGATGAAAGCAGACGATTTGCTACAATTACAAAATACGTTTTCGAATGCCAAGGCCTTGCTGCTTGACACCCTATCAGTCGGCCAATACGGTGGGTCAGGCGAATCATTTGATTGGGAGCTTATTCCCGCCAGTATGCGCGAACGGATTGTGCTTTCAGGCGGTTTGACGCCGGCCAACGTCAGTAACGCAGTGCGAAAAATAAGACCGTGGGCAGTTGATGTGTCGAGTGGTATTGAGATGGGTGAGGGTGCAAATCTGAAAAAAGGAATCAAGGATCCCGAAAAAATAGTGGCATTTATTTCGGCTGTCAGAAGTGCAGACGCATGAACCCACACCAGTAGACCCAGACGCCTACACCCGAAACAACAAATGCAACAAATGCCATAAATAAACCATGTTGAACAAGCAAGACAAGGAACAGCAATCATGCAAATGTACGATCTTCCCGATGCACGCGGACACTTTGGCCAATACGGTGGCGTGTTTGTAGCTGAAACGCTGCAAGCAGCATTACTTGAGCTAAAAGTTGAATATGAGAAAACGAGAACGGATCCCGAATTCATCGCTGAATTTCAACGCGAACTGAAGCATTATGTGGGCCGTCCGAGCCCGATTTATCACGCCAAACGTTTGTCGGACGATTTGGGTGGTGCGCAGATATATTTGAAGCGCGAAGACTTGAATCACACTGGGGCGCACAAAATAAACAACACCATTGGCCAAGCACTGCTCGCGCGTCGCATGGGCAAGCCCCGCGTTATTGCCGAGACTGGCGCAGGGCAGCATGGCGTTGCGAGTGCGACCGTAGCTGCACGTTATGGGCTGGAGTGCGTGGTTTATATGGGTTCTGAGGACGTGAAGCGCCAAGCGCAAAACGTATATCGCATGAAGCTGCTCGGCGCGACAGTGGTGCCGGTTGAAAGTGGCTCAAAAACGCTCAAGGATGCGCTCAACGAGGCGATGCGCGATTGGGTTACCAACGTTGAGAACACTTATTATATTATCGGCACCGTGGCAGGTCCTCACCCTTATCCCATGATGGTTCGGGATTTCAATTCGGTGGTCGGTAAAGAATGTATTTGGCAAATGCCTGAAATGATTGGCCGGCAGCCGGATGCGGTGCTCGCCTGTGTCGGCGGCGGCTCAAATGCAATGGGCATTTTTTACGATTACATTGGCGATGAAAGCGTTCGGCTGATTGGCTGTGAGGCCGGCGGCGAAGGTGTTGAAACGGGTCGACACGCGGCATCGTTGTCGGCAGGTAGTGCCGGAATATTGCACGGCAATCGCACCTATCTGATTCAAAATGCAGATGGTCAAATTATCGATACACATTCAATATCCGCCGGGCTGGATTATCCGGGCGTTGGCCCCGAACACGCATGGTTGAAAGATTCGGGCCGCGCAGAATACGTCGCTGTCAACGACGAAGAAGCGCTCGCGGCGTTTCATCGCTTGTGCCGCATTGAAGGTATTATCCCCGCGCTTGAGTCAAGTCACGCAATCGCACAAGCGATCAAAATGGCACCGACGATGGCGAAAGGCAAAGTCTTGCTGGTGAATTTATCAGGACGTGGCGACAAGGATATGGCCACAGTGGCCGAGCGCTCCGGGCTACAATTTTTCTGCCGCGCGAGCTGTCAACAAAATGCAAAGACTTGAATGACTCTATTGGCAAATTCGCTTGCATCAACAAAGCCCGCTGGCATTAAAGCGGCGTCGGCAGCGACTAGAATCGGCGAGACGTTCGCGCGTCTGGAAGCACAGAAAAAGAAAGCGCTGGTCGCCTTTGTGACCGCCGGAGACCCGTCGCGAGAAATCACGGTACCGCTGATGCACGCAATGGTTGAGTCGGGCGTTGACGTGATTGAATTGGGGATGCCTTTTTCGGACCCGATGGCTGAAGGCCCGGTCATACAACGCTCGTCCGAGCGCGCTCTGGCACTCGGCGTGGGCGTGGCTGATGTATTCGCCTACGTGAGTGAGTTTCGCGAAAAAGATAATGTCACGCCGGTTGTGCTGATGGGTTATGCAAACCCAATTGAACGGATGGGTATGCAAGCTTTTGGAGACCGCGCCAAAGCAGCAGGCGTGGACGGCCTAATCGTGGTTGACTACCCGCCGGAAGAAAGCCACGATTTACTTCGTACCATGGATTCGGTTGGGATTGACGTGATCTATTTGCTGTCACCGACATCGACGCCAGCCCGGATTGAGATGGTGGCCAGTGTGGGGCGCGGCTATATTTACTACGTCTCGCTGAAAGGTGTGACCGGTGCGGCCAATATTAACACTGCCGAAGTGGCCGCCGTGGTGGCGCGAATCAAGGCAAAAACAGATCTACCGATTGGTGTCGGGTTTGGCATTCGCGATGGTGAAACCGCGCGCCGTGTGGGTGATATTGCCGACGCGGTGATCATTGGTTCACGCATCATCCAAGAGATGGAAAATTCACCGCCGGGTGCAGCGATAGACAACGTTAAAACGCTGCTGCAAGGTATTCGTCGCGCTTTGGATGCATAGGAACACTTAAATGTCATGGTTTAGAAAACTGCTCCCGCCCAAGATCAAGCGCGAGAGCGTAGCGGCTAAGAAAGCGGTTCCCGAAGGGCTGTGGAGTAAATGTCCCTCATGCCAGGCAACGCTTTATTTCACCGATCTGGAAAATAACCAGCACGTTTGTCCGAAATGTAATTTCCACAACCGGATCTCTGCTCGCCAGCGTTTGGATATGTTTTTCGATGCCGATGGGCGTGCCGAGATTGGCTCGGAAGTCATGCCGATTGATACGCTGAAATTCAAGGACAGTAAAAAGTATATTGATCGGTTAAATGACGCCGAAGCGTCCACCGGTGAGACCGATGCATTAGTGGTAATGCAAGGCACCGTTTGTGGTGTACCGTTAATTGCGGCGGCATTTGAATTCGGTTTTCTAGGCGGCTCTATGGGCTCGGTGGTTGGTGAGCGATTTGCCCGCGCGGTAGAAGCATGCGCGGATGAAAAAATCCCGTTCGCCTGCTTCACCGCGACGGGTGGTGCGCGGATGCAGGAAGGGCTGTTATCGCTGATGCAAATGGCGAAAACGACCTCAACGCTGCATCAACTTTCGCAGTCCCGTTTGCCATTTATTTCGATTCTGACCGACCCTACCATGGGTGGCGTCTCTGCAAGTTTTGCGATGCTGGGAGATGTGGTCATCGCTGAACCGGGCGCACTGATTGGATTTGCCGGGCCACGTGTGATCGAGCAGACCGTGCGAGAAACCTTGCCGGAGGGCTTCCAGCGCGCGGAATTTTTGTTGGAAAAAGGCGCAATCGATATGATCGTTGATCGTCGGCAAATGCGCGAGAAAGTGGCGTCGCTGGTGACGCTGTTACAAAAAGAACCCGCGCCGGTGATAAGTCCGGCTGTCGCGCTAGCGTGATGCAAGCAGCAGGATTTGTGGCATCGGACACTCAAACAGAAACGAGTGCGTCCACGACTGCGGAAAATCTGACGACACTTGCGCAATGGCTTGAGCATATCAGCCACCAGCACACAGCTGAAATCGAAATGGGGCTGGAGCGAGTGCGGGAAGTTTGGCAACGCATGCGCTTCCCGCAGGCCCCGCTTAATATTATCGTGGGTGGCACTAACGGCAAAGGCTCCACCTGTGCCATGCTGGAATCGATTCTCGACGTTGGCGGCTATAAAACCGGGTTGTTCACATCGCCGCATTTGCTGCGTTACAACGAGCGAGTTCGTGTCAATCAAGCCGAGGCAACGGATGCAATGTTGATCGACTCATTCAGGGCGATTGAAGTGTGCCGTTCTGTGCCGACCACCGTTCCGCTGACCTATTTTGAATACGGCGCATTATCGGCGTTGTGGATATTCGCGCAGCAAGATGTTGAGGTCGCCATCCTCGAAGTGGGACTCGGGGGGCGGCTGGATGCGGTCAATATCATTGATGCAGATGTCAGCATAGTGGTCAGCGTTGATATTGATCATCAACACTATTTGGGTGACACGAAAGAAAAAATTGGTTGGGAGAAAGCGCATATTTATCGCGCAGCTCGACCCGCGATCTTCGCGGACGTCGCTCCGCCCCAATCGCTTACTGCCTATGCCGATTCCATCGGTGCACATTTGATTCAACTCAACCGCGATTACCAGTACCAGCGCATGGACAATCAGTGGCAATTCACCGGCAAAATTATGGGCCGTGATATTGCGCGCCACTCGCTGCCGTGGCCAGCGTTGCGCGGCGCGTATCAGCTGAAAAACGCGTCTGCTGCGATTGCGGCCTTGTCTGCATTACAGGAGCGGTTGCCAGTATCCATTGGCCATATCAAACGCGGCCTGCTTGAAGTGGAATGGCCTGGACGGATGCAGGTGCTGCCAGGTAGACCCGCAGTAGTGCTGGATGTAGCACACAATCCGCATGCGGCGCGGGCACTGGAAGATGCGCTGGGCACGATGGGGTTTTACGAAAACACGTTTGCTGTTTTCAGTATGCTTAAAGATAAAGATATTGATGCGGTAATCGACATCATCAAAGGCCGCATTGACTTCTGGTTTGTGGCAGGACTACCGGGTGAGCGCGGCCTGAGCGCAGAATTATTAGCAGAAAAGTTGCGGTCATCGGGACTTGAGGGCAAGTTTTCACTGCATACCAGTGTCGGCTTTGCATATGCTGCCGCACGGGAAAAAGCGAGTGAGAATGATAGAATTTTAGTCTTTGGATCATTCGGCACGGTGGCGGAAGTGATGAGTGTTCTTAAAGTCAGATAATGCCCTGGTTGGCAGCCAGAATGATATTTAAGTCTTTAACGATTCAGCTTTATTTTTCGGGGCACGCTCCGACGGACGGAAAAAATGGCGTCACCCAAAGCAGGCGAAATTTCAGCGGCAGAATTAGGGATAAAACGTCGCGGCAGGCTTCGACTCATCGGCGCCATTACGATCGGTTTGTTGGCCATCGTCTTTTTGCCGATGATTTTTGATTCGGAGCCAGAGCGCAATAAATCAAAAAGCAAACCTGGCTCTCAGGAAATATCCATCCAGATTCCGCCTAAAGAAGGGCTGCCGCCGCTGCCTGCGCCCGCCCTTTTGCCCGCCCTTTTGCCTACCCCGGCCTCGTCGGCCGCACCGGTAGCAGCGGCTGAGCCGACACCTAATGCGGCGGTGGCGCCTGTTCCCTTATCTGCCGCATTGAAAGCGCCTGCACAAGTCAAGATCACGAAAGACGATAAAAAAGACGAAAAAAAGGACGAAAAAAAGGACGAAAAAAAACTGGATTCGGTGCCTGAAGTTGCGAAAGTTTCGCCTGCACCCGCATTATCGCCTTCGCCCCAGCCTGCGGCTAAAGCCACGGAGCCCAAGCAGGGGTTTGTTGTGCAAATAGGCGCGTTTAAAGACGCTGAAAATGCTAAACAAATTATTGCGCAGGCCAAGGTAGCGAAGTTGCCGGTATATACCGACTCAATCGCTATCTCGGGCGGCACAGTTACGCGAGTACGTGTTGGCCCATTCGCAACCAAACAAAAGGCTGATTCGGCGCTCGCCCAGCTTAAACTCTCGGGCTCGGATGGAAAAATTGTCCCCTTGCCATGACTTTAGTAGTGCTTCTAAATCGTCTAAAGCTGATCAATCTTTTCAAGCTTCCAAGTCTCCTATAGCTTTGTTGAATAATTTTAGTGATGATGCAATCGGTTCGCGCCTATGAATGAGTTGGATTACGCGATCATTGGCGTGATGCTGCTCTCCATCATCGTGGGTGCAGTTCGCGGCGCGATTCGCGAAGTGATGAATATTGCGGGCTGGGTCATCGCTTTCATTCTGGCGCATACATTTGCGGCGAATCTGGCGACATACTTTGCCGATTGGGCAATCGAGCCGGTACTGCGTTTAGTGGCTGCTTGGTTGATAATATTTTTGGTGGTTTTGCTTGGCGTCGCGTTAATCTCAAGTTTGGTCACCGGACTGATCAAAAAGTTAGGTTTGAGCGGGCTGGATCGGAGCGTGGGAGCGATAATTGGCGTGTTGCGCGGTGCATTGGTTTTGCTGGCGCTGACGTTGGCCGCAGGACTCACCAAGGTCCCGCAATCCACTATGTGGCGCGAGGCGACCGCAACGCCATGGCTTGAAGTGGCGGCACTTTATTCGCGGAGTCTTTTGCCTGACACCGTGGCTGCTCGCATTCAATATCGCAAATCCACCGCAAATCAATTGTCGGTGTCGAAAAAAGTTTAAACGCAGGAGAAAACTATGTGTGGCATCGTCGGTATCGTTTCGAAAAGCCCGGTAAACCAGCTGCTCTATGATGGGTTGACGGTGTTGCAGCATCGAGGCCAAGATGCGGCGGGCATCGTGACGGCTGAAGGTCGCACTTTTCATATGCACAAAAACAAAGGGCTGGTGCGCGATGTCTTCCGTACCCGCGACATGCGTAATCTCAAAGGAAACATGGGGATAGCGCATTGTCGTTACCCCACAGCGGGATCGGCCACGAGCGTGGCAGAATCGCAACCTTTTTACGTGAATTCGCCGTTCGGTTTGGTGCTTGGTCACAATGGAAATTTGGTGAATACGGCTCAGCTGCAAAATGATCTATTCCAGGACGACTTGCGTCACGTCAATACGAATTCCGATTCGGAAGTATTACTAAATGTGCTTGCACACGAGATTCAGTTGTCCGCAAAAGGCCAACGATTGGATCCCGACGCAATCTTTGCAGCCGTGGCGGGCGTTCATCGTCGTGCTCAAGGCGCATATGCGATCGTCGCGATGATTTCCGGCTTTGGTTTGTTGGCTTTTCGCGATCCAAATGGCATCCGTCCGCTCATTATCGGCAAGCATGAAAGCGAAAATGGCGTCGAATTTATGGTGGCATCGGAAAGCGTCGCGATTGACGTCATGGGCTTCAAAGTCATGCGCGATGTGGCACCAGGTGAAGCCATCCTGATTGACACCTCGGGCAATTTTTTCAGCCGCCAGTGCGCGCAAAATCCGAGCCTGCATCCGTGCATTTTTGAGTTCGTTTATTTGGCGCGCCCTGATTCAGTTATCGATGGCATCTCTGTTTATGAAACCCGCGCGCGCATGGGGGCTTCGCTTGGCGAAAAAATCAAACGTGAGAACCCGGCTATCGAAATCGATGTGGTGATTCCGATTCCTGATACCAGCCGCCCGTCAGCGGTGGAAGTGGCCCAAGTATTGGGCGTTAAATATCGCGAAGGTTTTATCAAAAACCGCTACATTGGCCGCACGTTTATCATGCCGGGCCAGGAAGAGCGGAAGCGCTCGGTGCGTCAAAAGCTTAACGCAATGGGCATTGAATTCAAAGGCAAGAATGTATTGCTGGTGGACGATTCCATTGTGCGCGGCACAACATCAAAAGAAATCGTGCAAATGGCGCGTGATTGCGGTGCCAAAAAAGTTTATTTTGCTTCCGCCGCGCCACCGGTGCGTTTTCCCAATGTCTACGGTATCGACATGCCCACTCGCTCTGAACTCATTGCGAGTGGGCGCGACGCAGCACAAATTGCCGAGGCAATTGGCGCAGACGCGGTGTTCTATCAAGAACTGGACGAGTTAATCGAAGATATTCGCGCCTGTAACCCTGCCATTAGCAGCTTTGATGCATCGTGTTTTGATGGCAAATACATCACCGGAGGCGTAACTGCTGAATATTTAGCCGGGATCGAAACCAGTCGCGCCAATAACGAAGCTCGCGGGGCAGGCGATAGCGGTAGTGATGTGGGTAACGAAAGCGGTGCCTCGTCATACCAGCTGGATCTTGGGCTGTCGACGGTCGAGCAGTAAAACAATAACGTTATCGAACCAAAGTTAGCAGAATGCAATGGCAGACAAGTCGAATTCAAATTTAGATAGTATGAGTTTTGATACCTTGGCGGTCCGCGCCGGATATTTGCAGAGCAGTTTCCAGGAAAACTCAGAAGCGCTGTTTTTAACCTCAAGCTTCACTTATAAAAATGCGGCCGAAGCGGCTCGCCGCTTCGCCAACGAAGAGCCCGGCTTCATCTACAGCCGCTTCACCAATCCGACAGTAACGATGTTTCAGGATCGTCTAGCCGCGTTGGAAGGCACTGAAGCTTGTATTGCCACGTCGACGGGCATGGCCGCGATTTCAAGCGCGGTGATGGGGCTGCTGAAGCAGGGCGACCATATTGTTTCGTCGCAGAGTGTGTTCGGGACGGTCATGCCACTGCTCAACCAGATTTGCAAACGCTTTGGTATCGATACGACATGGGTTGATCCCACCGATTTAGGCGCATGGCGCGCCGCGATTCGTCCCAACACGCGCATGCTGTTTTGCGAAACTCCGTCGAATCCGTTGGCAGAAATTTGCGATATTGCGGCGCTTGCTGACATCGCTAAAAAAGCCAATGCCTGGCTCGCCATCGATAATTGCTTACTCACGCCCGCCTTGCAGCGTCCGATCGAATTTGGTGCCGATTTGGTGATTCATTCAGCGACCAAATATATTGACGGCCAGGGTCGCGTGCTGGCCGGCGCAGTCTGTGGCCGTAAAGAGTTGATTGATCAAATTTATGGCTTCGTGCGCACGGCGGGCCCGGCAATTTCGCCGTTCAATGCCTGGATATGTCTGAAAGGCCTGGAGACGTTGAAACTGCGCGTCGAGGCACAGTCGCGCTCAGCGCTCGCGCTGGCGCACTGGCTCGAAGCGCAGCCTATGGTAGAGCGCGTGTACTACGCTGGGCTCACATCGCACCCGCAACACGCGCTTGCAATGCGGCAATCGGCGTTGCAAGGTGCAGTGCTGTCGTTCGAAGTAAAGGGCGCGCGGGCGGAGGCGTGGCGCGTCATTGATGCTGTCAAAATGATTTCCATCACCGCCAATTTGGGTGACGCCAAAACCACCATTACCCATCCCGCCACCACCACCCACGCCCGGATTTCCCAGGCGGAGCGGGATGCGGCCGGAATTGGCGAGAACTTGCTGCGGGTGGCGGTGGGGTTGGAGTGGATTGAAGATATTCAATGCGATTTGCAGCGTGGTCTGAGCTAATCGGCTGCGACATGAAACGGAACTCAATCGTGACTCGATACGCACTGGTGGGCGGTGCATCTTTTTCGATCGACTTCATTGTCACTTGGGCGGCTTTTCAATTTTTGCCCTTGTTAGCAGCAAATACACTCGGATTTGTTATCGCAAATGCGGCTAACTTCGTGCTGGGACACCAATGGGTTTTTGGTCGTCAATGGCAACGAGGGCAGTTGATTACGATGTACGTGTCAGTGCTCGGCATTAGCGTGGTAGGTCTTATTCTCAGCAATTTCATCGTATGGGTGCTAGTAATTCAAATGGGAAGCGCGCTGCTAATTGCAAAAATTGCCGCGACCGCTATCGTCATGGGCTGGAATCTATTGGCACGACTAACTTGGGTCTATAAAAAACCCGAGCGACAGGATGCGGCGTGATTGTTTCAGTCGATCATTCCTTAAGCGGTGCAGTTGCGCCAAGAAAGAAATTAGTTTCGGTTGTCGTTCCGTTTTACAACGAGGGCGATGGCGTGGATAGTTTTTACAGAGCCATAACGAAAATCTTTGAAAAGCAATGCGATTTTGAATTTGAAGTAGTGTGCATTGATGATGGTAGCCGAGACGATACGTTGCAAAGACTCATTGGCTTGATTGATCGCGACCAACGTTTTCGTGTGGTTGAGCTATCGCGCAATTTTGGCAAAGAAGCCGCGCTGACAGCGGGTATTGATGAGGCGCTGGGCGATGCCGTTGTTCCATTTGACGCGGATTTACAAGACCCACCTGAGCTGATTCCGGTGCTGATTGCTGCTTGGTTAAAGGGCGCGGATGTTGTGCAGGCTCGACGGATTGACAGAGGCGCCGACTCATATTTGAAGCAAAAAACAGCCGTGGCTTTCTATCGCGCGTTTAATTTTTTTTCGCCGGCAAAAATTCCAGAAAATGTAGGTGATTTTCGCCTCATGAATCGTGCCGCGGTTAATGCTTTGAAGAAACTTCCTGAACGACAGCGATTCATGAAAGGCCTGTTTGCGTGGATAGGATTTAATACCGTCACAGTGGATTATTCAAGAAATGCACGCGCGTTTGGCACAACCAAATTTTCTGGATGGAAACTGTGGAATTTTGCAATTGAGGGTATCACCAGCTTTAGTACAGTGCCTTTGAAATTTTGGTCGTATCTCGGTGCATTAGGCGCGCTGCTGACGTTCAGCTATGCGGTTTTTATTGTCGTACGCACGATGATATTCGGTGTCGATGTACCAGGCTATGCATCATTGCTAGTAGCAGTATTGTTTTTTGGTAGTCTTCAGCTCATTAGCGTAGGCGTGCTCGGTGAATATCTCGGCAGGATTTATATGGAAACGAAACAACGCCCTGTCTATTTGGTGCGACACCTTCATCAGCGGAATGCAGACGCCAAACAACTTTAGAATTTTGGAATTTGCATGCTGAGTAACAATTCTTTTAAATCCCTGTTTGATTGTCCTGAAAAGGACAGCACCGCGATCGCACTAATTTTTTGCTTCGCGATACTATCTTCGTTGATCACCATCGCAAATCCAGGATTTTTTAGTCATGATGAGTGGGATAAAGCCGATCACGTGATGCGGCACGGGTTTGCAAAATATGTTTACGATTACGTCAGGTTGTCGGCCACGTTTGAATTTGGCCATCCTGTCCGTCCGATCAGTTTTTTTGTTCAGGGTGTAGCAGGTCTTTTCATGCCGACATATCCTTTTGTCGTGCATCTGATGGATGTCTTGATGCATGCTGCGGTGGCTACCATGCTGTTCGTAGTTATAACCCGCATCAATGAAAATCGTCGATTTGCGTGGGCGTCGAGCATCATTTTCCTGATTTGCCCACTCGCTGCCTTTTCGGTGGCGTGGCCAGCAGCGCTGATGGACAGGCTTTATATCCTTTTTGGATTGGTTGCGTTCTTGGCGACCTACGATTACGTAAAGCAAAAAAATCGGTTTGTTAATCTTCTCACTATATTTATAGCATCTACATTGGCGATCCTTTCAAAGGAGACTGCGCTAGTTTTACCCGCTACGCTGATTGTCTTTCCTTTACTTTTTTCCATTCCGCTTCGCGATAAACGGCTGTGGGTCGCATTCGCCGTCTTGAGCATGCCGATTATTATTTTCTTGCTTGATCGCCTGCCTGCGCTGGCAAACTCGATGGGTGGTGCCGTGTTGTCTCCCTATGCGATGTCATGGGCTAATGTGCCAGATGCACTGGCGATTTATACGCTTTATCCTTTCCTCTGGTTGGTAACGGAACCAATCACTTGGCATCTACAATCGTCATCGAGAATTTGGTTCGCCGGCGCCGCGCATCTGACCTTGTTAGCGCTATTGTGGCGGACGTTTTCGCTTAAAGTTGTGCTTGCCTATATGGGTGGATACATCGTATTTCTAATGCCCATATTGCTAATCTCGATCAGTGGAGCACATTATTTATATGGCTCTGGTCTGGCATTCAGTATGGCAATTGCGGCGCTCATCACTCACAAAACATCGCGCGGCGGTAAGTCAAGGTGGTTTATCCCGGCGCTTATGCTTGTCGTGGCGTCGGTACATACGCTAAACATTCAGCGATACATGTACGACACAGGTGTGTGTATGAATACTGCAATAAGCTCTATAGAAAGTGCCTACTTGTCAAACGGCTCGCCCACGGCGATGGCTATAACGGCTGATGAAGGCGCGCCTGCTCATATGCTGATCCATTACGCCACGAATCGCGAAATTATTGGTAACAACCTGCCGTTGAAGCTACAGGTTTTTGAAAATAAGCATGTCGACGACGACAAAGATCTCTATCGGTTTAGTTCGGCGTGTGTCGTGTATAAGAAATGAGCATCCAATGCATCAGCAAAACAATGCTTCTGTGCCTCCAGCTAGCGCAGGCTAATCGCGAATCTGATGTTATTTAATTCGTGGCATTTTGTCGCATTTATATTGCTGGTGCTCTGCGTGACGTCTTTTTTGCCGCGCAACAAAACCCCATGGAAAGTTTTCATTATTGCGGCAAGTTGCTATTTCTATGGGCAGTGGAGCTATCTCTATCTGGGCCTGATTTTTGTAACTGCTACGGTTGATTTCACACTCGCTCAACGCTTGCGCCGCGCTGCACACCCGGGCCGCTTATTGGCGCTGTCGGTGGTTGCTAATCTTGGCGTATTGGCGTTCTTCAAATACACTAATTTCTTGATTCAAAGCGCAAACGGCGTCGCATTAGCAACCGACGCCAGCTGGTCGCTCACCCCGTTGGAAATCGTTTTGCCGGTGGGGATTTCGTTTTATACCTTTCAGAATATGAGCTACACGATTGACGTTTATCGTGACCAGCTTGCGCCACGCAAATCAATAATCGACTATGCCGTGTTCACCACGTTTTTCCCACAATTGCTAGCGGGTCCTATTGTCCGCGCTACCGAATTCTTTGAACAGCTTGATCGACCCAAGTCAATTGATTTGCACAGGATTCAATACGCGCTCATTTTAATTGCTGCGGGGTATGTTAAAAAAGTGGTGTTGGCCGACAATCTTGCAATCAGCGTTGATGACGTTTTTTTTGCACCCGCTGCTGCGAACCCATGGCACACGTTATTTGCTTTATACGCGTTCGCGTTTCAGATTTATTTTGATTTCTCGGGCTATACCGATATCGCCATTGGGCTCGCGCTACTCCTGGGGTTTGAATTTCCGAAAAACTTTAACTATCCCTATCTGGCGACATCATGTCAGGCTTTCTGGCGGCGCTGGCACATGACCCTATCGCGCTGGTTGCGCGATTATCTGTATATCGCTTTGGGAGGCAATAGACATGGCCTGTCCAGAACCACGGCCGCGTTGATGACGACGATGATATTGGGTGGACTGTGGCATGGCGCGAGCTGGAATTTTGTGATTTGGGGAACGCTGCATGGGTGCTTTTTGGTCTTTGAAAGATCAGTCGCCTCAAAAATTAAATGGTGGAATTCTGGTAATCGGCTAGCGATTTTTGTGAGATGGTTGATAACTTTTCATTTGATCTGCTTTGCGTGGATATTTTTTCGTTCGCCCGATTTTTCGACAAGCATCCAGATAGTTCAGAAAATTGGCGAGATATTCACCTCAAGGTTTGATGGCGATAAATCGAGCGCACTGGCGTGGCTGATGGTGAGCCTGGGCGCGCTACATTTTTTTATGGCGAAATTTGACGTAAAGAACAAGCTGAGCCACGCAGGTTTGTGGCCTTTTAGCGGGTTTATCGTTCTGATGATTTTGTTGTTGATTTGGTTCACGCCCGCGAAAACAGTTCCGTTTATTTATTTCCAGTTTTGACATGAGTGCAAAGACTGTATTAGCTTTTTTAATACCGCGCATTGCCGGCGTTGCATTTCTCCTACTATTGCTGGAAGCCGCATTTCGAATCGGCGCGTGGGACCCATTTGCGAAGCCCGATAGCAACGCGGGAATGGCGATCCGTGTTAAACAATCCGTCAAAGCGCTAGGCCCGGAAAAAATCGATTTCGTTACGATTGGTGACTCTCGTGCCGTTTACGGCATTGATCATGGACGCGTTGCCGCACTCGCAAAATCAAATGGATTTACGCATATTGATGCCGCCATACCGGGAATGCACTGGATGAGTACAGAATTGATGCTTCGCTGGCTGAAAGCGCAGGCACCAAATCTCAAAGGCGCCATCATCGCAACGACCGTAACAGGTTTTAGCTATAACGGTAATGGCGACTACGAGCTGGGAATCGCCGCGCCGCTGGCCTCGTTTGGCGATGCAAATTGGATGGCCCTGCATGTTCCTTTTGAGCAAAGCAATTTGGCAACTTACGGTAGCTACTCGGCACTTTTTCAGTATCGGGCAGACATCGCTGATTTACTCAAAAATCCGATTGCCCGAATTAAAAACATAGCGCGTGATCGACAAGCTATCAATGGTGGCGCAGCGCTATTCCAAGCGCAAAAAGTAGCCACTAATATATGTGCGGTGCCCACAAACACCATCAAATCATGCGCTGCCACACCGCTATCCGATTCAAATGCGGCTTTGGTAAACAGCTGCAAATCATTCGTCGCGCTATCTGACAATCAAGTTGATTTTCAGCAATTTGATGATCAAGTGAAATGGCCTCATCTCGCAGTGGTCAAGAAAATTCGGCAAAACCAGCTTAGTTCGTTGGGCTTCACCAAGCCACCGCTTGTAGTGTTGATGCCAGTACCCAAGGTTTGGCGCAACGAGTTGTTGCCAAAAGGTGGCGAGGCTTGGGTACTTTCGATACTTGCGCCATTGGCGGAACAAGGCGTGATTGAGCTGGTCGATTACACGCGCTTTTTTGATTCGTATGGGGATGCCGAGTGCAACGCGTTTTGGGACTTGTACCACCAGAATGCGTATGGGCAACAAAAACTAACGGATTCCCTACTGCCGATTATCGAAAAATATTTATATAAATCAACTTACCCATCAAAAAATCAATAGAAAACTTTGCGCTTTTTTTTCAAACGGAGGGACAACAAGTGAAACTCTTATAATTGAAGCAGGATTGCACCGTAAGCGCCGCGAGAATTTGATCCGGGCACGATTCAGCCATTACTACTAATCACAAAATTGTATGCAAAACATCTACAACACACTCAGTCGGAAAAAAGAAGTTTTTACGCCCATTGAGCCCGGCAACGTCAGCCTCTATTTTTGCGGGCCGACGGTTTATGATTTTTTTCATATCGGCAACGCGCGCACTTTTACCACTTTTGACATGGTGGGTCGCTGGCTGACTGCGACAGGTTACGCGGTGAATTCGGTGCGCAATATTACTGATATTGACGACAAGATTATTGAGCGCGCGGCGGACAACAATGAGCCGATCTCAGCGTTGACTGAGCGTATGGCGGCGGCCATGTTTGACGATGCAGATCGGCTTAATCTGCTACGCCCAAACGCTAGCCCGCGCGCAACGGCGCACATTGATCACATGCTTGCGATGATCGCCATTCTGGAAGAGAAGGGCGCGGCTTATCGTGCGCCGAACGGAGATGTTTATTACGCGGTACGCAGCTTTCCAAACTATGGAAAATTGTCGAAAAAAAATCTGGATGATTTGCAGGCGGGTGAGCGTGTCGCCATTGACAAAAACAAGCGCGATCCACTGGATTTTGTATTGTGGAAGGCGGCCAAACCCAATGAACCGCAATGGCCCTCGATTTTTGGCGGCGGACGACCTGGCTGGCACATCGAGTGTTCCGCAATGTGTAAAGCGGTGTTAGGCGACACGATCGATATTCATGGCGGCGGCTGGGATTTGCAATTTCCCCACCACGAAAATGAAATCGCGCAGAGCGAAGCAGCCAACGGCAAACCATTCGCGAATTATTGGATGCACGCGGCGTTCCTTAATTTCGACCAAGAAAAAATGTCGAAATCGCTGGGCAATTTTTTCACGCTGCGCGAGGTGCTCGATAAACTCGACGCTGTACAAGGCGGTGAAACCGTCCGTTTCTTTTTGATGCGTGGCCACTATCGCAGCGAAGTGAATTACACCTGGGAAACGCTTGAAGATGCGCGCCAGTCCTTGCTCGGCTTATATGTCGCCCTAAAAGATGTGAGGGCCGATGGTGTGCAAATTGATTGGGCAAATCACTATGCAAAACGTTTCCGCAAGGCGATGGAAGATGATTTCAATACGCCCATGGCCTTTGCGGTGTTGCATGATTTGCGCGGTGAGGTAAACCGGTCTCAGTCGACCGCAAGCGCGGGGTTGTTGAGGGCGCTGGGAGGAACGATTGGACTGTTGCAGCAGGATGCGGCAAAGTTTGTGCAGGGCACCAACATTATCCACTTTGCAGGAGTGACAGCAGACGCCGAAGCCCTGGATACTTCAGGTGCAATAGTTAACAATCCGAGCGTAGACGCCCTAATTGCCGAGCGTAACACTGCTAAAAAAGAAAAGAATTTTGCCCGCGCCGATGAAATTCGCAAAAAGCTGGATGCGGCGGGAATTTTGTTGGAAGACAAGCCGGGTGGATTAACGGAGTGGCGGCGAAAATAATTTCAGTTAGTGAAACGACGTCACAAATTTCAAAGTCTAGTACCAGCGAGGAGCTTCGGCTATTTATGGTCTGAAAGCCGCACCTAGGCTAGAGTCCAAACACACATTGGCAGCAAAATTTCCACTGCTGAGCGATCTATTTCTATCGCTTGAATTGTTTGTCTTTCGAGATAATCGTCAGGTCAACGAAGCTGGCGCCATTGTGATTGGTAGGTGAGAAATCCACCTTGAATCCACCCAGATCAATCACATCAGAATTCGCAAGTGCATCGACGAGCGCTTCGCGTGACAAGTTTTTCCCAGCTTTTCTTAATCCCGCGACCAGGATTCTTGCGGCGATATAACCCTCGAGTGAGGTGAATGAATAGTTTGCCTCGCTGCCCATCAGCTTCTGATATTCGCTCACTACTTTTGAATCTGTGGCCCAAGGAAAAGGCACCACCTGCGAGATTTGTGCGCCGCGCGATAGCGCACCCAGCTCATCGGCTAACGCCTTGGAGCCGACGAAACTCACATTCCAGAACAGTGGAAACTTGCCTGCTTTTTGTGTCTCGCGGATAAACGCAGCGCAGCTTTTATAGGCGCTGATCATCACAATCGCTGTTGGATCAGCTTTCACCATCGTTTTAACCGCGTCGCCCACCTCAATTGTATTGCGTTCAACGGTGGCCAGAGCCGTGATGGGCAGGTTGCGTTTTTTCATCGCGCGTTCCATCCCGGCCAGTCCGGCTTTTCCGTACGCATCGTTTTGATAAAACACAGCAATATTTTTGATGCCTTGCGCAGCCAGATTTTCAACGATGCGCTCAGTTTCATCAAAATAGCTGGCGCGGACGTTAAAAATATAGCGATTAAACGGCTCACGCAGGCTCTGCGCGCCTGTAAACGCGCCGATGAAGGGCACCTTTGCGTCGGTGAAAAGCGGCAGCGCTGCGTTCGATGTCGGCGTGCCAACATAACCGAATAACGCGCGCACTTTTTCGTCGTTGATCAATTTTTGAGTGTTGGCTTTGGCGCGATCCGGCTCGTAGCCATCATCCAGAGAGATCTGTTTTATCTTGCGTCCATTGATCCCGCCGGCATCGTTGACGACTTTGAAATAGGCTTCGGCTCCGGCTTTCATTTCCTTGCCTAGCGCTTCTGCCGGGCCCGAAAGCGCGGCGGATTGGCCAAGCAAGATGTTGTCGGCGGTAACCCCCTGAGCGCCAATCAGGGGGGCCATACACCCCAAAAAAATGCGACACAACAACGTGCAAGACGCCGGTGCATGAGGGGTGGGTGGAAAGAATGGGTAAGTATCGCCGAGTTCATCATGGTTATTCCTTCAAGCCGGTCGCAAAGTAGATGCCTCGGCGCTGTCATAAATTTGCGTAGAACGTCTTGATCACCGAACTTTATACGTAGTCTGGCAAAAGTGCTATCGATGAAAAAGGGTCGTATCACGCGTCGCGATGTGATGTGATGTGATGTTGTACGTCATCATGCTTTCGCGTTTGAGATCGGCTTCGATTTCGCGTCAATAACGCGTTGTGTGTGCAGTGTTTGTGAGTGAGGCAGATACGAGGGTGGCCGATCGTGAGGGAGACGGCGGTCGCGTAATTTAGCGTTTAAGTAGCGCGTAGTTGTAGTGCGTAGGCGATTGGTAAATTCGATAGCTAAGCGTCTGCCTCACGCCGCGCTGGAATCTTCGTGCCGCCGTTGCGTGCGTTCCCGCAAGATTCTGATGGCGATGTGCTTCGCGAGTCGTCGTGCAGTTTTTTCATATAGCGTGGGCGATGGATGAAAGCCATCTGCGGCCATCAACGATGGGTGCATTAAGCCGTTCATGGCGATGTGAGAGACGATGTGAGCTCGCCTCGGATGCATTGCCCAGCGCGATTGCAGCGCGTTATTCTGCCGCGCGGTGAAGCCACCGTACCACGCAAGCGGCTGCGGCAGCAAAGGAAACTTCTCCACCTCGGGCAATGCCGGAAATAGCGCCCAGCGAATCGATGATTGTGCGATCAATAAACGCACAATTTCGTGCCGCCTTCGCAGCGCAATCGGGATCGGTACGTCGTTGCTGATATCGTTTACACCAATGATGATGATCGCGACGTCCGCCCGCGGCAACGAAGATTCGCGAAGCAGTCCAAGTAAGCCTTGGGAGGTCAGCCCAGTTTGCGCGATCAAATGCCATGGCACACAACAGTCAAGCTCAGTCGCCAATGCGCTGGCAATGCGCGATGCGAGCGCCTCATGCTGTGTGGCCGCACCGACACCGGCTGCACACGAATCGCCTACAATCAGTATCGACAGAGGCGGCGTACCGATTGAAGGTTGCCCCATCACCCCTGATCGCAAGCCTTCAGGCTCCGGCATTTCCAATGCGGCACGACGTAAGCGTTTCGCTTGTGCGCGGAGCACAGGTGCCAATACAGGCTTAATAAGCTTAACAACCATAGGTGGACGCTATCGATAAATCAGATGCAATAAAAGTCGTTCCGACGCTACGCGCCACCGAATCCGAGTCGCTACCACCAAGCATAGTCATGTCGATTTCCGGCAAACATCACGCGGCGGCATGCGGGCAAGATCAGCCTCATGGTGCGCCTATCCCGCAAAAAACTCTTTCACTTTATCCATGAAGCCTTTAGCACGCGGGTTGTGTTTGTCGCCGTCGTTTTTGTTGATCTCTTCGAGCTCGCGTAGTAGCTCTTTTTGTCGATCCGTTAGCCGCACCGGGGTTTCGACCACGACATGACACATCAAATCGCCTGCGGATGTCTGGCGGATCGGTTTGATGCCTTTACCGCGCAGGCGGAAGGTTTGCCCGCTTTGGGTTTCAGCCGGGATTTTTATTTTCGCCTCACCGTCCAGCGTGGGGATACTGATTTCTCCACCGAGCGCGGCAATACTGAAGCTGATAGGCATTTCGCAATGCAAATCAGCACCGTTGCGCTGAAAAACGCTGTGCTCTTTTAATTGCACCACGACGTACAAATCGCCCGCAGGGCCACCGTTTACGCCTGTCTCACCCTCACCCGCAAGGCGGATACGATCGCCGTCATCCACGCCAGACGGGATTTTTACCGAGAGCGTTTTGTGTTTTTTGATGCGTCCAGTGCCGGTACAAACGGTGCAGGGATCGGGGATATATTTACCGGTGCCCTTACAAGTCGGGCAGGCTTGTTGAACTGAGAAGAAGCCTTGCTGCATCCGCACCTGGCCTACACCGCCACAGGTATGGCATGTCTTGGCGCTGGTACCCTTTTTCGCGCCTGAGCCGTTGCAGGTATCGCACTCCTCGAGCGTCGGAATTCTAATTTTGGTTTCCGTGCCCCTGGCGGCTTGCTCGAGTGTGATGTCGAGGTTGTAGCGCAAATCCGCGCCACGATACACCTGTGAACCGCCACCCTGACGCCCACCACGACCACCGCCAAATATGTCGCCAAAAATATCACCAAACGCTTCCGAGAAGCCGCCGAAACCCTGCTCGCTGCCACCGCCCGCGTTTTGGCTCACACCCGCGTGCCCGTAAGCGTCGTACGCACGGCGTTTATCGGGCTCAGAAAGCATTTCGTACGCTTCTTTTGCTTCTTTAAATTTGCCCTCCGCCGATTTATCATCCGGGTTGCGGTCGGGGTGGTGTTTCATCGCGAGTTTACGATAGGACTTTTTAATATCTTCATCAGATGCGTCGCGGGGAAGCCCAAGGATTTCGTAGTAGTCGCGTTTTTTTGACATGAGTGTTCGTTAGGTTAAATCAGAATATCTTTATTTTTTGAAATGTCACAAATGCAAAACCGCTCCCCGGAATCACTTCGCGGGGAGCGGCTGTTTTACGGACTACTTCTTATCTTTGACTTCGGTGAATTCGGCATCCATTACATTGCCCATGTCTTTTTCTTTTGCAGGCTCCGCACCTGCGGCACCACCACCCATTCCGCCCATTCCACCCCCGGGCCCACCAGCACCAGGACCGCCTGCGCCGCCTTGAGCCTGCGCTTTTGCTTGCATCTCGGCGTACATTTTCTCACCGAGTTTCTGTGCGGAGGTTTCAAGCGATTTGGTTTTGGCTTCAATCGTATCTTTGCTGGCGGATGCATCTTTCAACACGTCTTCCAGCTCCTTGATGCCATCCTCAATCGCAGTTTTCTCAGCCGCTTCTAATTTATCGCCATATTCGGTCAGCGATTTTTTGGTCGAATGCACCAGCGCATCAGCGGTGTTGCGCGCTGAAACCAGTTCCAATACTTTCTTGTCCTCTTCCGCATTCGCTTCCGCATCTTTTACCATCCGCTGAATTTCTTCCTCGCTCAAGCCAGAGTTGGCCTTAATGGTGATTTTGTTTTCCTTGCCGGTCGCCTTGTCTTTTGCGGACACATGCATGATGCCGTTCGCGTCGATATCAAACGTGACTTCAATCTGCGGCATGCCACGCGCTGAGGGTGGAATGCCTTCGAGGTTGAATTGACCGAGCGATTTATTACCCGACGCCATTTCACGTTCACCTTGCAGCACATGAATTGTCACCGCGGATTGATTGTCGTCCGCCGTCGAAAAAGTTTGCGATGCCTTGGTCGGCACCGTGGTGTTTTTCTTGATGAGCTTAGTGGATACACCGCCAAGCGTTTCAATGCCCAATGAAAGTGGCGTCACGTCAAGCAACAACACATCTTTCACATCCCCTTTCAACACGCCACCCTGAATCGCCGCACCGACCGCCACGGCTTCGTCGGGATTGACGTCTTTACGAGGGTCACGGCCAAAAATCGCCTTAACTTTCTCCTGCACTTTAGGCATGCGGGTTTGGCCGCCGACCAAAATCACGTCCGAGATATCGGAAATTTTCAGGCCTGAATCTTTGATCGCCGTCTCACATGGCTTGACTGTGCGCTCGATCAGCTCATCCACCAGCGCTTCAAACTTCGCGCGGGTGAGCTTAATTGCCATGTGTTTCGGGCCAGTTGCATCCGCCGTGATGTAAGGCAAATTCACTTCTGTTTGGTTCGTGCTGGACAGTTCAATCTTCGCCTTCTCAGCGGCTTCTTTCAAGCGTTGCAGCGCGAGCACGTCTTTCTTCAAATCAATCGCCTGATCTTTCTTGAATTCGTCGCACAAATAATCCATCAAACGCTGATCGAAATCTTCACCGCCCAGGAAGGTATCGCCGTTGGTGCTCAATACTTCAAA
>JANYGV010000317.1 GCA_025359285.1 Burkholderiales bacterium | reverse complement strand
AACTGGGAATTAAAGCCGGATGAAGTAAAGGACACGCGTGTTGACGAAGCCACACAGCGCATTTATAAAAAAGCCGCAGACGGCAAAGAGAGCGTGGTCGGCATCATGGCGAATGGAAAACCGCGGCGCGGCTTTTTAACGCCCTCGCGCAAATTTTCGATTTATCATGAGGACATCGAAGCCGCAGCCAAAGAGCGCGGCTTTACGGAAGACGGCGGCAAGGGCATGCCCGCGTATTTCCCGGTGCCTTCGATTGAAAAAATGACGCCCGATATGCTGCATCTGGTGAGTTTCAAGTGGAACGTCCATACCCAAGGACGTACCGCTAGCCAAAAATATTTGACCGAAATTGTGCATCACAATCCAATGTGGATTAACACCGACACCGCCGCCAAGCTCGGCATTAAAACCGGCGATATGGTCGAGATCACCACCTATCGCCCGTATGGTCACGCGATGTTGGGCGGCGGCGATATTGTCGGCACGGCACGCATTCCCGCCTATGTGACCGAGGGCATTCACCCGAAAGTATTGGCGGTATCGAATACGCTGGGCAATATGTGGCATGGCCGCGCCGCCACCGCGCAAAACGGCAAACCACAAGCGATCCCCGCGTGGAATACCAACATTATCGAGGCTGATCCCGACCTTGATGAAGATATTTGGTGGGATCCCGCAAAAGGCGGCACCGGCGGCGGCTACAACATCAACGCGATTTTGCCGATACAGCCTGCGCCGTTGGTGGGGATGCAGGGTTGGTACGATACGGTGTGTACCATCCGGCGGGTTTAATCAGCTCAAAGTAGAAACCCATAACTCTAGCACTGGCGGGGATCATCAGGCTTTTTTGGCTGATGATCCGCGCCGATACTTGTGTTCTCATATTTGCTTATTAAGGCGCATCGCGATCGCGGCGATCAGTATTTCTCAATTGAAATGTTGCGCCCCGTCTGCCTTTTCTGTCTTATGATGCTCATTGATTCGTTAGCCGACTCGTCCACTATAAGCATTTCTCCAATATGAATTCAGGCATCGTAAAACCCACGTTCCGCGTTGCACGCGGCTGCGCTTATCCGCGATGGGCGATAGCCGTTGTGATCGCGTTGCTTGCTGGGTGTGCCAGCGCGCCTGTTACCCGCACACCGGACAGCCGCACACCGCCGCGTGCCGCGCCCGATTTGCCACCCGCCCAGGCGCTTTCGCCTACGCGGCGCCGATTGGTAGACGAGGCGAATACGCTGAACCCGTTGGCACAATCTGACCTCGCCAAACGATTTTTAGCCGCCACTGACAGCCTGCCCGCCATTGCGCCACGAACGGTATACGTGAATGAAATGACGCGCGAGTATTTTTCACCCGCCGAATTTGCCGCCCTTCCAGAGGCCACTCGCGTCCGTCTTAACAAAACCGAGCTCGATGAATTTCGATACTACTACACCAAATACAGCTCACCACTGGCTTTTTTTCGCGCACTGGATATCGCCACCTCAGTCGGCATAACCGATATTGCAGGCAAACGTATTTTGGATTTCGGCTATGGCTCGATTGGGCATTTGCGGTTAATGGCAAGTTTGGGTGCCCATGTTACCGGCGCTGACCCGGACAGCTATCTGAATGCGCTCTACAGCGAGTCAACCGATCGCGGGTCAATCCCAAGCGCCGCGAGTAGCAATCGCGGCCTATTTGCTGGCAGAGGCAGCATCACGCTGGCGCATGGCTACTATCCCAAAGAAGCGCAGATGATTGCACGGGTCGGCCAAGGCTACGACCTTATTGTTTCAAAAAATACCCTGAAGCGCGGTTATCTCAAACCTGAACGCAAGGCCGACAAGCGCCAGCTTATCGACTTGGGCGTGAGTGACGAGGTGTTTTTGAAGACGCTGGCCAACGCACTTAATGCGGGCGGCAAAATTGTGATTTACAACGTCTATCCCACCCCGTCCGGCCCCAAAGAAGTTTACAAGCCGTATGCCGATGGTCGGTCACCGTTCACGCGCGAGCAGTATCAAAAAGCCGGGCTCAAAGTGCTGGCGTTCGAGGCCGAGGACAACGCGGCGATCCGAAAAATCGGCCATGCGCTCAAATGGGACAAAAACGACAAAGGCGAAACGATCGATAACCTCGACACGAATCTGTTTGCAATGTATACCGTGCTGGAACACGCGGGGCATTAAATCGCCACGCAGCTAAATAGCAAAGCTGCACGCATATTGGCTTGTTGGATGTGGTCAGTGAATAAGGTGAGGGAGATGGATCGGCGAGATGCTGCACAGCAATACCGACCGTCGGATTAGAGGAGCCCGTCGGCAAATTCCCGGTATAGAATCTGTTTAATGAAATGAATGGAATGTTCTGCGTTGGCGGCTGCGGATGGCCGAGGATGGTTCTGGGTGGTGCTGGGTGGTTGTGGGTGGTGCTGGCTCGGCAATAGCTAACTCAGGCGGTTAAGTTAAAAATTCGTCCGATATTGTTTCATCGTGTTTTGTTATTACGCGGCCCTTTATTCTTGATGTAATAATCGTAGAAGAT
>JANYGV010000312.1 GCA_025359285.1 Burkholderiales bacterium | reverse complement strand
GAGGTAACGTTCGTCTAGGGTGAGGTGCGTGCGCTTCATGGCGATGTCCTTTCGTCTCAGAAACAAAAGGGTACCGCTATTCGTGCCTCACCCCCTCATCAAGCGCCCTGATCTGTCGCTATTCGAAATGGAATCCGGGTAAATGTCTGAAGGTGACCGTGGATATTAGGCCTCAATGGGGTGCGCGCTTAAAAGCCGTGCATAAATTACAAAGAAAAACATGGCCAACATCACGCTAAAAAACGTCAGAAAATCCTATGGCAATAACGCCGTTGTTCACGGTGTGGATGCCGACATCGCCGATGGTGAATTCATCGTCATTGTGGGGCCGTCAGGCTGCGGTAAATCCACATTGCTGCGCATGATTGCAGGTCTGGAAATCATCACCGATGGTGAAGTTTCCATCGGTGGTCGCGTCGTGAATAATCTGGAGCCTAAAGACCGCGATATCGCGATGGTGTTTCAAAATTACGCCTTGTATCCGCACATGACCGTGTACAACAACATGGCCTATGGTTTGCGGATTCGTAAGCTATCGGACGCGGATATTGAAACCCGCGTCCAAAAAGCGGCGAAGATTCTGGAGCTGGGCAATTTGCTTCAGCGCAAGCCGCGCGAGCTATCCGGCGGACAACGGCAGCGGGTTGCGATGGGTCGCGCGATTGTGCGTGAGCCAGCCGCGTTTTTGTTTGACGAGCCTTTGTCGAATCTGGATGCAAAGCTGCGTGTGCAGATGAGGCTGGAGATTCAAAAGCTGTCGCGCGAATTAAAAACCACCAGTATTTTTGTGACCCACGATCAAGTTGAAGCGATGACGTTAGCGCATCGCATGATCGTAATGAACGCGGGTCGCGTCGAGCAAATTGGCGCGCCGATGGAGGTTTACGATAATCCGGCGAGCGTGTTTGTGGCGGGATTTATCGGCTCGCCCGCAATGAATTTTATGCCCGGAAAAATAATTGAATCCGGTATGGATATTGGCGAAAATATTCAATGGGCGTTGCCACCCGAGCAACGCAAGAGATTTGCCATCGGCCAGGCTGTTACGCTCGGTGTGCGCCCAGAGCATTTCACCATCAGCGCCGGGTTACCCGGATTACCCATGCGTGTCGAAAGCGCCGAGGCACTTGGCGCAGATTCATTGATCCATGCACGGCTAGCTGGTCACGGCGTGGTGGTTCGCGTCGATGGCCACGCGCGTCAAGCGAATGGCGAAATGCTGCACGTGGTTCCGTCGCCAGATAAGCTTTATTTTTTCGATACGCTAAGCGGAAAGCGACTTTAATCCATGTCCAATCACCAGCAACGGCGGGCCTTACGGGAATAAAAATTGTGAAGAAGCGCGCCTTTGCGAGGGTCTCAATTTTTAAGTCCAACAATAAACCCTGGCGTTGCAGCAAGGCGGCTGAAAAATGCCCCCAACGGCGCGCTGGGCGCAGGGTTTTATTTTGTGCCTTACACAAACAAAAATAGCCGCATATTTCTATGCGGCTATTTTTTATTCGTTTGTGGCCAAACTAATAGGTTCGTGAATAAGTGGGGGTGGGCTGGCGATAGGTGGGGCGCACGCCGACTTCCACTTGCAGGGTTGAGCCCGGATCGTAATTCATACGGGTATTGTACTCACGACCTTGGTAGCGATAGCGCACGTCGTAGCCGCGAATCTCATCGTGATAATCGGCAACGGTTTGGCAACGCTGTACATCGCGGGTAACCGGAACGCGTTCAACTTCGACATATTCACGCGGGGCTGAGGCACGGCGGTAGCCATTGTTCTCGGCATCGTTACCAATTAAGCCACCAATAATCGCGCCTGCCGCGGTTCCGCGATCGCGGCCGCCGCTGCTATTGCCAAACTGGTGACCAATCGCGCCGCCAAGAACCGCACCTAACAATGTGCCGGGGCCAATGCCGCGGTTATTGTCGCGATAGTTGTCGCGGTAGCGATACTGATCGTCATCAACAACGCGGCTGCTGCGACGCTCATCATAGGCGGTCACTTGTTCGTTGTAGCACTCGCGACGCGGCACCGAGACTCGTTCATAAACAGGGGTAGATGAGATGACTTGCGCATTATCGAACTGCACGTTTGAGCCATATTGATTGGCGCTCGCGGCAATAGATACACCCGCTGACAATACTCCCACAGCTGACATGGCGGTAAAAATACCTAAACGACGCTTATTCATATTGCCTCCTTATTAGTAACCTACAATCGCTAAACGCGGTGCATTTTCATCTGGTTGACGCATCGTCGGCGGAAATTTCGCCGCGCTACGAACTCAATCTGTAACCCAAAGTAACGAGCGTTTATGCATGCTGATGAAGTTACGGGCCTGCATGCCGAATGGATTCGGCCTAAAATCGACAAAATAACTTTTTGACCCGCCACGTTAACAGGAGATCAGTCATGTCAGCCGTACTTCAACCTTCCTCCACCTCTTCGAATGCCTCCACCGCGCCCAAAACCGTGAAACTGTTGATTAACGGCAAGTTGAGCGAATCAAAAACCAAGGTTTGGAAAGATATTGTCAATCCTGCCACGCAGGAAGTTCTGGCACGTGTGCCGTTTGCCACCGCAGACGAAATCAACCTGGCCATCTCCACCGCGGCAGACGCTTTCAAGACATGGAAAAATACACCTATCGGCGCCAGAGCCCGCATCATGCTGAAGCTACAAGAGCTGATTCGCCGCGACATGAAAAAGCTCGCGGCATGCCTGACCGCCGAGCAAGGCAAAACACTACCCGACGCAGAAGGCGATGTATTTCGCGGGCTCGAAGTGGTCGAGCATGCGTGCTCAATCGGAACACTCACGCTCGGCGAAATTGCCGAGAATGTGGCGGGTGGGATTGACACTTATTTTATCCGCCAGCCAATTGGCGTGTGCGCAGGCATTACGCCATTTAATTTCCCGGCGATGATTCCGCTATGGATGTTTCCGATGGCGATTGTCACCGGCAATACGTTTGTGCTGAAACCATCTGAGCAAGATCCGATGACGACCATGTTGCTCGCGGAACTGGCGATGGAAGCCGGTGTACCGGCGGGCGTGCTGAACGTGATCCACGGTGGCAAAGAAGTTGTCGATGCACTGTGCACGCATCCCACCATTCAGGCGGTGTCATTCGTCGGCTCATGTCATGTGGGCGAGCATGTGTACAAGCTCGCCAGCAATCACGGCAAGCGTGCCCAATGCATGATGGGCGCTAAAAATCACGCGGTGGTAATGCCCGATGCAAACAAAAATCAATCGCTGAATGCCCTAGTAGGCGCGGGCTTTGGCGCGGCGGGACAACGCTGCATGGCGACTTCGGTGGTGGTACTGGTGGGTGAAGCAAACAAGTGGATACCCGATATTGTTGCAAAGGCAAAAACGCTCAAAGTGAATGCAGGTATCGTTGCCGGAACCGATGTCGGGCCGGTGATTTCCAAGGCCGCCAAAACACGCATTGAGGGCTTTATCGCCCAAGGTGTTGCCGAAGGAGCCAAGCTGGAACTGGATGGCCGCAATCCTGTTGTTGCGGGCTACGAGAAGGGTAATTTCATCGCGCCCACTATTTTCTCGGACGTCAAGCCAGGCATGCGAATTTATGATGAGGAAATTTTTGGGCCGGTATTGGTGATTGTGAATGTCGATA
>JANYGV010000266.1 GCA_025359285.1 Burkholderiales bacterium | reverse complement strand
GGCGTGTTTATCGTCTGCATGTTCATTGGCCGCGCAAAATCGCTGTACGCGACGATGTATGTTTTGGCGTTGACGATGGAGTTTTATGGCACCGCGTTAGGCAATTGGTCGTGGCAATCGAAGACGCCGTGGCTAGCGCTGAGCGCCGCCAATCCACCATTCTCGGCGGGAGCGTTTTATGCGTTGCTGGATTTGCTGGTGTTGGCAGCCTTGAGGGCATGGCCCGCGCGTATTCTGCAGGCGGCACAAAATGCGGAACACTAGTACTGGAGCGGCTCGCAGCTCATTTTTGCTCTGAACTGCTCGCGGACACTAGGGTTTGGTTTTCAGAATGGACGTTAAATTAAGCAGCGAAATCTGAAAATGAAAGGGACAACTTGAACAAAAACAAAACACGCGCTCAACCCCGTACATTGGCGGGTGCATTGATTCTCACGACGTCTTTGGCGCTACCGCACCTTTTTTCAGTCCTTTTTGCGCCGGGAGCTTTAGCGCAAACCCCGGCGTCGGCCATTGCCAAATCCGTATCGGCAGCGTCAGGGATATCGGCCAAGTCAGCCAGACCAAAGCAGTCTGCCGCGCTCGCCAAAATCATCACCGACTATGAAGCCTTTAACCGCGCCGAGGATCCGATTGCCTCTGGCGAAGAAGGTGATCTGGTTGCGCTGTCAAAATTACCCGGCATTACGCCCGCAGATGACGCGCGCCGAATGAAAGCGCTGACGCAATTCAAACTTCGCCTCGCCGCGATTGCGGAACCCGGACTGGGCAGCGCGGACAAGCTCAATCTGGTTTTCTTGAACCGCGTGATCGAACTGTCGATCGCGACTATCCAATTCGACGCTGGCCGTCTCGGTTTCACCAACGAAGGCGGCCCGGAAAACTTGATGGGCGAGCTGAGCGCGGGCACCGTGATCCGTACGCTGGCGGATGCTGAGGCTTATCTGTCGCGCATGAATGCGGCGGCAAAGTTTATTGACGACACCACCGACAATGTTCGTCGCGGTATCAAAACCGGCTTTGTTCAATCGCGTCAAACCACCGAGGCGGCACTGTCACAACTACAGAGCACACTAGCGCGGCCCGTTTCCATCGACAGCGGGGCGATGCTTCCGCTGGTGGAACTGCCCGGCACAATCTCGGGGTCGGAACAGGAATTGCTGCGGTTGCGCGCACTGGCGATCCTCAACACAAAAATCCGCCCCGCACAGGAAGCTTTCGCCAAGGTGGTCGAAACGGAAGTCTTGCCGGGTGCTAAACCGTCGATTGGCGCGCTGTATCTGCCGGGCGGCAAGGCGTACTACGCGCATCTGGCAAGATTCTTCACCACCACTGACTTGGGCCCGGACCAAATTCACGATATCGGGCTGAAGGAAGTTGCGCGTATTCGCGATGAAATGTTAAAGGAAATGGCGGCGGCGGGCTTCAAAGGATCGTTCGCCGAATTTCTAAATTTTCTGCGCACCGACAAACAGTTTTACGTCACCAGCCGCGAAGAATTGATGGAGAAGTCAGCGCGTATTGCCAAGCGTGCCGATAACGAATTACCAAAGATTTTTGGCACCTTGCCGCGGCTGTCGTACGGTGTGCGCGAAGTAACTCGCGACATTGAAGAAAACTACACCACCGCGCGTTATAACGCAGGCTCACCGCAGCTGGGCACCAGTGGCGGCCTAATGGTAAATACCTCGCATCTCGATCAGCGCCCGCTTTATGAACATCCCGCACTGATGCTGCACGAAGGCGTGCCCGGCCATCATTTGCAAATCGCGATTTCGCAGGAGCTGAGCGACCAGCCATGGTTCCGCCGCCATGCCGAAGTCACCGCGTTTGTGGAAGGCTGGGGACTGTACGCAGAATTTTTGGGCACGGAAATGGGAATGTATCGCGATCCCTATGAGCGTTTCGGCAAACTGTCGATGGAAATGTGGCGGGCTTGCCGACTCGTGGCCGATACCGGCATCCACTGGAAAGGTTGGACAATCGATCAAGCGCGAACCTGCTTCACCGATAACTCGGCCCTCGCGCCGCGCAATATCGAAAACGAATTGCAGCGCTACATCGCCGGTCCTGGTCAAGCGCTGGCGTACAAAATCGGCGAATTAAAATTGCGAGAATTGCGCCAACGCGCAGAGGCCGCGCTCGGGCTACGGTTCGATGTGCGTCGTTTTCATGACGCCGTACTATGGAGTGGGCCACTACCGCTGGATTTGCTGGAGCAACAGATTGATGCCTGGATTGCGCGCGAGAAAGTTAAGCGGTGATGATAGTCACTCGCCGCGCACGGATAGTGATCTCGAAACAACGTTTATAAACTTATAACCACTACGCGGGGCATTCGTCGGTGAACGATACGGCGCTCGATACTAGCCCCGCGTCCGGTGCGGGAAACGCATGCCGAAATATAAATGCATCCGCCGTGGCCCCATCGGCACGCAGGCGTTGTAACTTCTCGATCGCCTCGGCTACTGTCGGGCGATGGTCTTTTTTTACCCACCATAGAACCAGAAAAGCCTCTGGCATACGCTCAAACCATTCTCTGCGGCGGCGCATAAGCTCGACATGTGCAGAGCTGTACACATATTTGTTGAGCGACTCGACATCCTTCCAGACCGACATATTCACCAACATATTCTCGTCCTCAAATGGCCGGATGCTCGTGGCATCGCCATCGTCGGTTTGAAGCCGCCAGACAAAACCGGGGGAGTCTTCAGCAACCGCGTTAATACGATCAAGTGCCGCCGCAAATTCAGACATCACCGGAGAATCCATCGGGCCTTTGATGACGCCGATATTCAGTTGCGCAAGCTCATAGGCTGACATGGCGAATCCCCTGATTGTGGAGCGGAATAAGAATAGATTAAAAATCAATAGTGTCCCCACGTTTTCACGCGAGACGGATATAAGTCAACGAATTGGTTAGAGAAACAAGCGATTTTTTCTGCTCTCGATTTTAACACCGACGCGCAGACTTCGAGCTTTTCGCGGACTTCCGCCAAAGCCTCTTATGCATCAAGTCAACTTGTATTTGCGCGGCTCATGGCTCACCTGCCACTCACCAGTTTTCGCCGTTACATTGCAGCGAATCGCGGCAATTACAAGCTGCAATCCTTCTCGTGTCTGGATCAGTTCGTCGCCATTGGCGTTTGCGCAGTTGACCGCGCGCGAGTCGTTGCGCGATATCGAGCTCAACCTTCGTGCGCAGTCGGCCAAGCTCTATCACATCGACTTTCGCTGCAAGCCGATCTCGCGCAATACGCTGGACCACGCCAGCGCGACCAGGCCCTGGCAAATTTACGCGAGCTTCGCGCAGCACCTGATCGGTATCGCCCGCCCGCTGTATGCCAACGGGCCACTGGCATTCGATCTGCACAGGAGAGGTGCATCCGCAGTGGTATGAAATGAAATGCAACAAATACCGCAAAAGCAGCGTGAACTCGCCTGTTTGTGCAAGAAAAATGTTCGTCTTGGATCAAACAATGGCCTCGATTTAAAGTGACCTGTTTAACGATCAAACATGGGACTTGATCAGACCTTCCCTAAATCAATTCAAGACCATATTCAAAAATCCCTAAACCACCAACCCCACTCTAACCACCCCCGCCTTCTCATGCGCCGCCGTGAGCTTCACCTCGCCACCTCCCTTCACCACCCACGTCGCCACCACCCGATCCGCCGTTGGGGCGGTATCCGTCCAAAAGCTCATCAGCGTGTGTTTGTAGGCGCGGCCTTCGAGCTCGCCGAGCATCTCGCGGGCTTTGCCAGCGACCAATTCCTGTCCCGCCGCCAGCGTAATCTCGGCGACCACGCCGCGCGACTGTTTGCGGGCCAGCGCGCGCTTGGAAACATACGAGGGCAGGTAGCCGGTGTTCTGCACCGCGAGAATAATTCGGTGTGTATCGGCGTCAATTTTTTCTTTTTTGACGTCGACCAATTCCAGCTTCGGCGATGTCATCGCATTGTAAACAAGCCAATCGGGAAACTTGGCGATTTCGCGTTCCAACAAGTGCGGCGGCGGATTGCGAAAGGCATGGATTTTGTCCCAACCACCAAGCTCAACTTCGCCTAATTGCGGGTGGTCAAATTTGTACCAATCGATATAGCCTTTGCCCTTTAATTCCGCATCGGCCCACTTCAACATTTTCAGATCGTCCTCGACCGGATGATCGCGGAACCAGTCGATGTATTTGTAATCGGTAATACCGGCTTCACGCATCGGACACCAGATTTCAACCGTCCATTCGTAAAGGCCGAGATGCTCGTAAATCCAGTCGAATGTGCCACTGATCACGTCCTTCGGGTTATAACGGAATTCATGAAATGTACTAATCGCCGGATAGCCCGTAATAGCAGCCCCTTTTTCGCCCTGCTTTTGATAGGTCCATAAATCCTCAGCGGGCATTTCGGTGTCGGCAAGTGTGGCAAACGGACGTAGCAGCACCCCGCTCCAGGTGTGAAAAGTGAGACCGCCGGTGATGTTTTGATGATGAGTAATGAAGTGCACCACGGCGCGCACTTCAGGCTCGGACGTGGGATACGGCCCGGCGCCGAATTGTTCATGTTCCTGGCGCCAGCCTGCTGGGAAATTGCGGTTCAGGTCGATCCCCTGTTTGTCCTTGTTTACCTTAACCGTGTAGCCGTCGTAACCGCGCATCGTGCCTTCGGGCAGCATGCGATAGTAAAGGCCGCCGTACTCAGTTGGCTCGCGCGGCACCATCAGGCGCGGCTCGGTGGCGTGACATTTCCAGTTGCCGTTTTGATCCTTGATACGCATGGAGAGAATACGGCCATCGCCGTCTACATCATCAATATCAAGGCCCTCAACCGCTTC
>JANYGV010000265.1 GCA_025359285.1 Burkholderiales bacterium | reverse complement strand
GCGGTCGTGTCGCTGCCCGCAGGCAATGAAATTTCAATCAACTGATATTGCCCTTCGGTCATGGGCGTCCAGTAAAGTCCTTTGTCGTCTTTTAGCGTCATCACTTCGGCTGCGTTGGCCAATGCGACCACTTCGGTCGGACTGTCAGCGCCGACAAATCGAAGCTCCAGGCCTGCCGGTGCATTAGTGACATTCAGGCCAACGCGAATCGCTTTAGCCTCGGCTGATTTAATTCGCAGGTAGGCGACTTTGCTGCCGTTGCTGGTGGTTTTCCAGTGCAGACTGGCGGCGGCGTCAACAGTTGGCAATTCCTCGCGCATGGAGCGTGAAATACCAATCTGTATCGATTTTTTGGTGCCACCGATGCTGTTTGATTTTTTGATCGCGTCAATTTTGGTGCTTGCCATCACGGGCAGTTCCATTGCCGCGAAATCAGACTGCATGGACAGCGTGCCCTTGAGCGTTAACAGCGCCGCAGATTTGGCGGCAGCGGCGGCGTTGGGTTTGGCGTATTCGCCCTGCACGCTCGGCATATCGGCTGCAAAGGATGTGGCGGAGAAGGTGACGCCCAGAACAGTCGAGACGATGAGCCCCGAGATCAAAGAAACAATGCTTTTGGGCATTTTGGTTTGCATAGGAATACTCCAGCGCGGAAAAGTTAGGGGTGACAAATCATGATTGCCAAATACTACCGTACAACAGTTACGCGCAAAGCAGTTCGTTCGTTGACATGTCGTTGAATAGCGACAGTTCAGCGTGCGCCAGATGGACAATTTAGGAAGGTCAGTTTGTACCGTTACTTGGATTACAAATAGCCTGCCGGGTTCAACAGTAACTCGCAATATAGCTACAGGGCCCACGTGCGGCGTAGCGCATTATGCCGCGCTAGCCACGAGGCTCGGATTCCTTGTAAAATCATGGGCTTTGCCAGTGACACCAATGGCAATCAATTTTTGATGGTATGTGTAAATCTTGTGAGTAAAACCCCCGAAACAACCCCGAATACCGCGCCTACAAAAGCAGGCACCAAAGTGCAGGCCGTGCGCGGCATGAACGATCTGCTGCCGCAGGACGCACCGCTCTGGCAGTTTTTAGAAGACACGACCCGCGACGTGTTTGAGCAATACGGGTACCGCCTGATGCGTACGCCCGTGGTCGAGCCGACCCCGCTATTTGTGCGCTCAATAGGTGAGGTAACTGACATCGTTGAAAAAGAAATGTATTCGTTCGAAGACGGCGCCAACGGTGAAAAATTAACGTTGCGCCCAGAGGCCACGGCAGGCCTGGTACGCGCGGCGATTGAACACAATATTTTGTATGAAGGCCCGAAGCGTATTTGGACTTGGGGCCCGATGTTTCGCCACGAGCGTCCGCAAAAAGGTCGCTATCGTCAGTTTCACCAGTTCGACGTTGAGGCGTTTGGTTTCGCCGGGCCCGATGTTGATGCTGAACAGATTGTGCTGCTGACCCGCTTGTGGAAACGACTGGGCATCCGCAATGTGGCGCTGCATGTCAATTCGATCGGTGACGCCGCTGCGCGTGTGGCGCATCGCGAAGCGCTGGTGAAATATTTTGAAGCGCATGTGGATGAGCTGGATGAGGATGGCAAACGTCGGCTTTACACTAATCCGCTGCGCACGCTGGATACCAAAAACCCGAAGATGCAGGCGTTGGCTGATGCCGCGCCTAAACTGATGGCCTATCTCGACGAGGCCGCGATTGCTCACTTCGAGGGCATAAAGCAGCGCCTGGACGCGGCGGGCGTGACCTACATCGTGAATCCACGCCTGGTGCGGGGCTTTGATTATTACAACCGTACCGTGTTTGAATTTATTGCTACCGGCAGCGACTGGGAACTGACTATCGCGGGTGGCGGTCGATACGATGCTCTGTTTGCGGAATTGGGCGGCAAGCCCACCCCTAGCTGCGGTTTCGGTATTGGCGTAGAACGGGTGATGATGGCGTTGCAGGAAGGCGTGCCGATTTCGGTTGAACACCTGGATGCGTATGTTGTCTATGGGGCAGAAACGCAAGACGCGGCGTGGATCGCCGCTGAACGTTTGCGTGATCAGGGGCTTAAGGTGGCGGTGCATGGCGCAACGGACTCGAGCGTGGCGAGCTTTAAGTCGCAAATGAAGAAAGCTGACGGCAGCGGCGCTCGCTTTGCTATCATCTTGGGTTCCGATGAGGTGGCTCAGTCGATGCTGAGCTTGAAAGATTTGCGCGGTGGCGTTCAACAGCTGGTGACATTGGATCAGGCCGTCGCCGTGTTGAAATCACCACCCGCACAGTAAATTTTTTAAGTGGTTTAAGGGATTTAAGTGGTTTAAGCGTTTTTAGCGGTGTCAGCAATTTCAGATTCGCAATATCAAAAAGGTTTTCCATGTCAGCTTACGATTTAGAAGAACAAGAACGCATCTCGGCACTCAAGGATTGGTGGGACAAATGGGGCACGTGGGTATATCTCGCGGTAGCCGCATTTTTTGTTGGTGTGATCGGGGTGTATTTCTGGCGCGATTACCAAGGCCGTCAGGCCGCACAGGCTGAAACCTTGTTTAAAAGCGTAAAAAAAACGGCAGAAGAAGTTAACGCTAACAAAGAATACAAAAAACTGTCTGAGGCCGCCAACGCGCTGTCTGAGAAATTCCCTCGCACTTTTCAGGCGACAGATGCCCAAATGATGGCGGCTAAAAGCGCGTTTGAGGCCAAGGACTACGCCATCGCCAAGACTCATCTGCAGTGGGTGGTTGACAACGGCCGCGATACGCATCGCAATATTGCCCGCGTGCAACTGGCCAGCGTCATGCTGGAAGATAAAAAATACGATGACGCGCTGAAAGTGTTGGATGGCGTCAAAGAAGATGCATTTGCAGGCATTGCCAACGATGCGCGCGGCGATATATTTGCCGTCCAGGGCAAACGTGATGAAGCTCGAGCCGCGTACCAAGTGGCCGTGGAAAAAGCCGGCGACCGTAGCCCGCTGAAAGCAATTTCTCAAGCCAAGCTGGACGCATTTGGCGGCGCTGCTGTAATTCAACCGGTGGTGCCGGTAGCCGCGACGGCATCGGCGGCGGACGTCAAGCCAACGGATGACAAAGGAGCTAACAAGTGACCTCGCCTCTTGATTCTCAATTAAAAGTTCAGTTCAACGTTCAGTTCAAGGGCCAACTCATGGCGCGTGCTTTGATGCTGAGCCGTTTAGTGATGCCGTTGGCTGCATTTTCTGCATTATGCCGCCGTGCGCTAGTGCCTGCGTTGTCTGTTGTGGCGCTGACAGCATTGAGTGGTTGCGGTACGTTTGGCGGCGGCAATTCGAGCGGCGGTAGTTGGTTCAGCGGCTGGTTTGGCGGTAGCGGCAAAAAGCCCGTGGTACTGGCTGAAATGAAAAATGACACGGTGACGGTCGTATGGTCGGCCTACACCGGCAAATCGGGTGGCTATTTATTTGCGCCGGCGTTTGCCGACAAGCTAGTCTATGTCGCCGGTCACGACGGCACGCTCACCGCGCTTGCGGACGAGGGCGGCCGCATTGTTACCAGAATTGATGCGAAAGCAAAGCTGAGCGGTGGCGTTGGTGCGGCCGAAAATATCGTCGTCGTCGCCAGCAATAAAGGCGAGGTGCTTGCATTCGACCCGGCTGGTCGTTCGGTGTGGAAATCAAGTGTCTCCGGCGAAGTATTGGCACCACCCAACGTGATGGCGAGCAGTGTGATTGTCCGCACCGCAGATGGCCGCATATTCGCGCTTAACCGAGCCGATGGAAAACGTAAATGGGTATTTCAGCGCCCACCGCCCTCGCTGACGCTGCGCTCCAATGCCAGCGTGCTGGTCAGCGGTAACACCATCTACGCTGGCTATCCTGGCGGAAAAGTGGTCGCGATTGAAGCCGAGAGCGGCAAACCGACCTGGGAAGCGACGGTATCGCTACCGCGTGGTGCCACCGAGCTTGAGCGGGTAGCCGATGTGTCCGGCGTGCCCGTGCTCGACGATTCACGCGTTTGCGCGTCGGTCTATCAAGGTCGCACCGGTTGCGTTGAAACGCTCAATGGCAACATACTTTGGACGCGTGAAATTTCCAGCGCTGATGGTGTCGCGATTGATGCCAAATATTTATATGTCGCCGATGTAGATGGCAATGTCCACGCGCTAGACAAGACAACGGGCGCGTCAGTCTGGAAACAGGAAAAATTGGTGAATCGTAACCCTGGTACGCCCTTGGTGGTGAAGGGCAAGGTCTTAGTCGGGGATGCAAACGGATTGATCCACGCGCTTTCGCTCGAAAATGGCGAGCTGATTGGCCGCGCAACGACCGATGGAAGCCGTATTGTGTCGCTGCTCGCCTACGGTGATCGTGCCGTGGTGCAAACCGATAAAGGCTCGGTGTATTTGCTCAACGTGAAGTGACGCAGCGACTATTGTTTAGGGTGCGCGCGGGTGTTACCGCTTAGTTCAAATAAGTTCCGAAACCTTTCCAAAAAACTTTGTATAATCAAGTAGTTTGGTTAGTTTCGAAAAAGTCTATTTTAAAGATTTGCAGTACTCCCGCCAGACGCTGCTTGAAAAAAGGCGCACGTGAACGTCGGAATCCGATGTCAACCATTTGTGTGTTACCCCGTTTTAGTGGGGCAACATCCGGGACCGGGTTGAATAGGGCTGATGAAAGATTCGCCCCGGCAAATTTGAACGCGCTCCATTTCCCCGACGTTTTACTTCACTCACTACAAGGAAAAGATATGAAAAAAATCCTCGCAATTTTTGTCGCGTTTTTCGCGTCAATTACTATGGCCTACGCTGCGGTAAATTTGAACACCGCGACCAAAGAAGAGCTGGTCACGCTCGACGGTATCGGTGAAGTCAAGGCACAAGCCATCATCGACTATCGCACTAAAAACGGCCCATTCAAATCCATGGCCGATGTAGACAAGGTGCCTGGCATTGGTGAAGGCACGTTGAGAAAAATCGACAAAGAAGTATCGTTGAGCGGCAAAACCACCGTGGCCGCCAAAGCTGACGCCAAGCCAGCCGTTAAAGCCGAGCCAAAAGCTGAAGCCAAAGCAGCTGCCGCACCCGCAGCCCCCGCCGCAAAAGCTGAAATGAAAAAAGATGCTGCTCCCGCAAAAGCAGAAAAGCCAGCCACACCTGCCAAAGCAGAAAAAGCAATGGCTGCGGATGCGAAAAAAGCCGATACAAAAGAAATGACACCTGCTGAAAAGAAAGCCGCTGCTGCTGAAGAGAAAAAAGCAAAAGCCGCTGCCGCGAAGCAAGCCAAGGCAGACAAAGCTGCCAAAGCCGCTGAAGAAAAGAAAGCCAAAGCCGACAACGCTAAAGCTGACAAAGAAGCCAAAGCGGCTGCCGCAAAAGCACCAAAAGCACCAAAAGCGGATAAGCCTGCTGCAAAAGATGTTGCTAAAGATGCACCAAAAGATGCTGCTAAAGACGCGCCAAAGAAGTAATACGCTGAATCAATCGGCAGTCACTTTGCCGTTGACATTAAAAAGCCCCGCAGCGACGCGGGGCTTTTTTGTATCTGGCGCTTATGAATGAAGATGGTTGTGACGATTTTTATGAAGACGTTCATAAAGACGTTCATAAAGACGTTCATTCCTCGGCTCACGGTGAAGCGTCGTCAAGACCATTACTTCACTTTTTTGCGAGCTAGTGTTACCTCTGGTTACTACTCGCCGCTGACCACGACTTCAACACCGACGTTCGCCCATTCCATGGCTTCCTGCTTTAGCTCATAGGCGGTCAGATCATTTTTTGCGAGCCAGTCGTGCTCAACCTTGAGCGTGAATTTGCGCTCGGCGAGATGGCGCAACAAGCTGAATCGTTGGCCACCAGGATTTCGACGGCTGCGCGCCAGTAATACCGATAACCGCAAGCACAGCACCCGCGATACAAACAAATCATCCTGCATCTGTTCAGCACTGAGCTTGGAAAGTTTGCCGCGCTGCGCGAGGATCAAGGTGGCGAGTGTGGCTTGCTCGCGTTTTGAAAATCCAGGCATGTCGGCGTTGCCGATGATGTAGGCCGAATGTTTATGAAATCCGGCCTGCGCAATCGAGATGCCGATCTCGTGCAAACGGCACGCCCAGCCTAGTGCTTGGCGATGTTGATAGCAGCGCTCAGTCAATAGTTCGGCATTATTTTGCTCGCTGCCCGCAGACTGATTTGTGCTATCAGCTGCGCCATCACCTGCGCTATCAATCGCATCAAAAAATCGGAGCGCGGCGGCCTCGACTCTAGTGGCCTGCGCTTGGTCAACATGATAACGTTTGGCGAATTGGATGACGGTGGTGTCGCGGATGTCGGTATGCGATGTGCGCCCGAGCAAATCATAAAGCACACCATCGCGCAGCGCAGTATCCGCAATCGCCATTTCTTTTAAATCAAGCTCTTCAAAAATAGCGGTCATGATGGCCAAGCCACCCGGCAAAACGGGCACCCGATCGCCTTTAACGCCGGGTAAATCGAGGCTTTTGAAGTCGCCCGCCTTGAGCGCTTTTTCTTTCAGCCATGCCAAGCCATCGCGCGTGATGGCATGGGTTGATTGGCCGTTTTCTACCAGAATAATACCCAGCGCTTTTGCGGTTCCGCTGGACCCGTAGGCCTCGCGCCAGCCTTCTTTGCGAAACGGGGTGGTAATGGATTCCAGCTCGCGTGCTGCCGCGTACTCGGCCTCCTTGAACGATTTACGATCCAGCTTGCCGCCGGGAAAATAGCGCTCCGAAAACGACACACAGCCCATGTATAGGCTATCGACTAATTTAGGCTTCATGCGGTGGCCGATAATAAATTCGGTTGAGCCACCACCAATATCGACCACCAGTCGATTTTGATTGGCTGGCGGCAAACTATGCGCGACGCCGATATAAATCAAACGCGCCTCCTCGCGCCCCGCGATCACTTCTATCGGATAGCCCAGAATAGCTTCCGCCTCACGAACAAAACTATTTGCGTTTTTGGCGATTCGAAGCGCATTGGTGCCGACTACTCGCACTGCGTCTTTGGGGAGTCCGCGCAGCCGTTCAGCAAATAACCGCAGCGCATTGAAGGCGCGCTCGGCAGTCGCCGGATCAATCTGCTTTTCAGGGGTGACGCCCGCGCCAAGACGCACCGTTTCCTTCAGGTTATCCAGCGGATAAAGCTGATTATCGACGAGGCGGGCGATTTGCAAATGGAAACTGTTGGAGCCGAGATCGACCGCGGCGAGGGTGTGATGGGGCATGTTTTTACGGAATTTTTAGGAAGATGGTTCAGTGCAATGTCAGTGCAACGTCAGCGCAATGTCAACGTAATGAGGTTTTTGCGAGTATGTCATAAGGTACGCGTAAACCAGCAAGTAGCCACGCGTCACAAAAACGTCATAAGCTAACGGTATCGTAAACAAACACTCTAAAAAGCCCCTGAGTATGACCACTAAAAAAACCGTTAGCCGATTTTTGAATCGGGAAATCCAACTGCTGGCGTTTAATCGCCGCGTGCTGGCTCAAGCTGAGGATAAAACAGTTCCGTTGCTGGAACGCCTCAAATATATATCCATCGTGTCATCAAATCTCGACGAGTTTTTTGAGATTCGCGTCGCCGGTTTGAAAGAGCAAATAAAGCTGAACTCTACTGCGCGCGGTGCAGACGACCGAAGCGCTAACGAAACCTTGCGTCTGGTGGTGGCCGAGGTCAATGCGATGGTGCTGCGTCAATACTCGTTGCTCAACGATGAAATGTTTCCGGCGATGGCGGCGGAGGGCATACGTTTTGTACGGCGTGCGAATTGGACGCCCGCGCAACAAGCATGGGTGAGAGACTTTTTCTTTCGTGAAATGATGCCGTTGCTCACGCCCATCGGGCTTGATCCGGCTCATCCGTTCCCGCGTATTTTTAACAAGTCGCTCAATTTTGCGGTCGAGCTTCGTGGTCGTGATGCGTTTGGTCGCGACTCGCAGCGTGCGATTGTGCAGGCCCCCAGAGTATTGCCGCGCGTGATCAAGTTTCCGCCCGGGGTGGCTAATCTGGCCGATGAAAAATCAAGCGAATTCGTGTTTCTGACGTCAATCCTGCACGCGCATGTGGGGGAATTGTTTGCTGGCATGGAGGTGCTGGGATGCTATCAATTTCGTGTGACACGAAATTCCGATTTGTTTGTTGATGAGGAAGAGGTAAAAAATCTTCGTATAGCGCTGCAGGGCGAATTGCCGCAGCGCCATTTGGGCGACGCGGTGCGGCTGGAAGTGGCTGACAATTGCTCGGATGAAATGACGCAATTTTTGCTTGCGCAGGTAGAGCTGGAAGAGATAGATCTTTACCGCGTGAATGGCCCGGTCAATCTGGTGCGGTTGATGAACGTGCCGGATCAGATGGCGCGCCCCGATCTCAAATTCGCGCCGTTCGCAGCGGGCTTGCCCAAAGTTTTGCAGAAACTCAACAAGCAGAAAGAAGTAAGCGGTATTTTTGAACTGCTAGCCAAACAAGATGTGTTGCTGCACCACCCGTTTCAAAGCTTCGCACCCGTGATTGAGTTCATTCAGCAGGCCGCACGTGACCCGCTGGTGGTCGCGATTAAACAAACGGTGTACCGAACCGGTACTGATTCAGCGATCATGGAAACGCTGATCGATGCGGCCAAACGCGGCAAAGAAGTTACAGTGGTGGTCGAGCTGATGGCGCGGTTTGATGAAGAGGCCAATCTCAATTGGGCCGCCAAGCTGGAGGCGGTGGGCGCGCATGTGGTCTATGGTGTGGTCGGTCACAAGACGCACGCCAAGATGGCTCTGATCGTGCGGCGCGAGTTTGAAACCGGGGATGAAGGCCGCAAAATATTGCGCCGCTACGTGCATCTGGGCACCGGTAATTACCATCCAAGAACCGCGCGGCTTTACACCGATTTTGGTTTGTTGACATCAAACGATGGCATTTGCGCTGACGTGAACGAAATTTTTGTGCAGCTGACCGGTCTCGGTAAGGCGACTAAGTTAAAGCACGTTTGGCAGTCGCCGTTTACCCTTCATGAGCGCGTGATTGCCTCGATTGAAAATGAAATTAAGCTGGCGAAATCGGGCAAGCGCGCGGTCGTGATTGCCAAAATGAATGCGCTGCTCGATCCGGTGGTAATTGAAGCACTCTACCGGGCTTCTGCGGCGGGTGTAAAAGTTGACTTGATCGTGCGCGGTGTGTGCGCGCTACGGCCCGGTGTCCCGGGACTGTCGGAGAACATTCGAGTGCGATCAATTGTTGGGCGGTTTTTGGAACACTCGCGAATATTTTATTTCCGCGAAGGCGGCCAGGAGCGAGTGATGCTATCGAGCGCCGATTGGATGGAGCGCAATTTCTTCCGACGTATCGAAACATGCTTTCCGATTCTCGACCCTAAGCTCAAAAAACGGGTCATCAGCGAAGGCCTGACGCCTTATTTGCAGGACAACGCACAAGCGTGGGAAATGGACGGGGAGGGCGGATACACACGAAAGAAGCCTACTCGCGGCCCGCGCGGCGTGCGTAAAGCGGCACAAGAGCAATTACTACAGTTACTGGTGGTGGAGTAGCAGTGGAAGGGGAAACCGGTTTTTGCGATGCCCATCAAGTTCAAGTATGTGGAAGCCGATGATGGGTATTGCTTCGCCCAAACTACTCTATTTACCAGAGCTTCCACCAGGCTTTCGAACTGCCTGATTTAGAGACCATCGCGTTGTTGGGAAAGTTTTTTTCCAATACCCGGCGCGAAGAAGAGGCTAGTTCAGGCAAACCCATTTTGTCGTAGGCTTCTATGCTGACTTCCAGCGCTTCTTGGGTCGCGGGCG
>JANYGV010000233.1 GCA_025359285.1 Burkholderiales bacterium | reverse complement strand
CCAGAAAATTACGCCGCCGCAGCGCTCAACTTCGTCAGTTCAGTTGTTGCTTTCAGTCGTTGCTTTCAGTCGTTGCTTTCAGTTGTTGCTTTCAGTTGTTGCTTTCAGTTGTTGCTTTCAGTTGTTGCTTCTGGCTCGGTTGGCGGCACTTGAAACGGTCTTAAGAAAGCTGTCGGTCTTGCTGGTCAGGCGGTTTGCCGAGATGCTGTCAACATCGGGGTGACGGGCAATCTGTGCTTTCTCAACGCGGCCAGCACGACCGACAAATTTGTTACCGACGCATACTGATAATAAATTGAGCCGCTAGCGCGCGATATAAAACACCGCTTCCAGCGTGCCTCATCAGCCAAAAGCGTCTTGAGAGGCCCGCCACTGCTAGGGTGTAAAAATCAAGCAATGCATCAGTAAAAGTAGCGGCTATTGATATTGCAAGCCTGAATATTTAGGTCTACGATCATTGCTTGTGTCTATTTCGGCACGACAAAAATCCAAAAAGTTCCGGAGGTTATTGTGAAGATTTGTGTGAATTTACGTTCTGCAATCGTTGCGTTTTTTACGGTATTAATGTTGGTGTCAGGGTCATTTTTTAATGTTGTGTTCGCACAACCGGTGACTGCACCAGCGAACATCGAAAAATTGAAACAGATGAAAGTTTCTGGCACGGATCTGAATATTCCGCCGGTGCCACAATCAGGCAAAACGGCGGACGCGATTCGCGCGAACCTGAAGAAAGTGAATCTACCGCCGGGATTCAAGATCGAGCTGTATGCGATCGTGCCGGACGCACGCCATATGGCGGTGGCACCCTCGACGAATATGTTGTTCGTCGGTACTCGCAAAACTACGGTATGGGCGGTGACCGATCGCGACAGCGATGGTGTGGCCGATGAAGTGAAAGCCTTCGCACCCTCGCTGAAATTCCAGGTGCCGAATGGTGTCTGTTGGACGCCGGATGGCTTTTTGATTGTGGCGGAACACAACCGCGTGCTGAATTTTCCAGCCGCAGAATTTTTTTACGAAGGCCCCGATGTGGCCGTCATTGAAGTGGTGCCGCAGGGCAAATTGATTCCGGTGGAAGAAGAATCGTACAACCACGGCGCGCGCACCTGCCGCGTTGGCAATGACAAAAAGTTGTACATCACGCTTGGGCAGCCGTTCAATGTTCAGCCGCGTGAAAAGCTGAAAATTTTTGATGAATGGGGCATCGGCGGCATTGTGCGCATGAATGCATTCGATGGTACCGGCCGCGAAGTATTTGCGCGCGGCATTCGCAACTCGGTCGGCATTGAGATCAACCGTAAAAATGGCGATGTCTGGTTTACCGATAACCAAACCGATGGCATGGGCGACGATATTCCTGCAGGTGAAATTAATCGCGCCACCAAGGCTGGCCAGTTTTTTGGCTATCCGTGGATTCAAGGTAAAACGCGCATTACCGAACACGGCTACGACAAAGATCCGTTGCCTGCCAATATCACGGCAGCAGAGGTGCTAACCGAGGCGCATGCAGCCGATTTGGGCCTCACGATTTACACCGGCAAGAAATTCCCCGCCAAATATCAAGGCGGTATTTTCTCAGCTCAACATGGCTCGTGGAATCGCACCACGCCAATCGGTGCGCGGGTTTTATTTACCGCGTTGAAAGCGGATGGATCGGCAGGTAAAACCGAAGTGTTTGCGGATGGCTGGCTCAATCCTGAGACCAGACAATACAGCGGTCGTCCGGTGGATGTCGCCAATTTGCCTGACGGCTCGATGCTGATCTCAGACGATTTTGCCGGCGCGCTTTACCGTGTCACTTATGTTGGCGAAGCACCGGCGAAAACGGCGCAGCGTTAAATGATGTTGAATTTCCTCACCGCGCATGGGCGGAGAAGTTGGACAAGTTTGGCGGCGATAGCAGCCATATCTGCTATCGCCGCTATCGGTGCAAATGCAACTTACGCCGCAGAAAACGCGGCCACCAATGGCAAGGCTAAAGCCGAGGCGCAGTGCAATGTGTGCCACGGCGCAAACGGCATGAGCCAAATACCGAATGCCCCGAACCTCGCGGGGCAGCCGGAGATTTATCTGATTGAGCAACTGAAAAACTATCGAAGCGGCAAGCGGGCCAATGAAGTCATGAGTGTTTTGGCAAAACCCTTGAGCGATGATGACATCGCGAATCTATCGGCATGGTTTGCATCCATTGAGATCAAGGCGACGCCGAAATTGTAGCGCGGCCCTGCACTGATTAGCCGCCACGAATTTTCAGAATTTGCGTGATTTCGCGATCCAGCTGGGCAATGTGCAGCTTGGTGGGTTGATCGATCACGTTTGGTTTGGCGTTGTTTAAATCGCGCTGCAAGTCTTTGAGGGATTGAATCGCGGCGGGGCGCAAATCGATTGACATTTCGCTTAATATAAAAGCGATGAAGGCGCTTAAATTAGTGATGCGCTGTGTCTCGCCAGAAAACCCTTTGAGCTGTTCAATATAAGCACGCTGTAATTCACGGCGATAGACATCCACGACGGGATGGCTGGTTTTCAATTCGCGGAAAACACCACGCTGAATTTCGGAAAGGTATTGATTGGCTTCCATGCCGCTGCCGTGCTTCACCATTTCGGCATCTTCCAACAAGCGAAACCGTAGCGGCGACATCATGTTGGTCAACAGCTGCGTCTGTGAGCCGATAACTGGTGCGGCGACATCAAAAACGCGGATGCGATTCAGCAGCGCAGGATTGATCAGCCATTTCGGTGTGGTCAGCGCATCGTCAAGCAGATAGCGGATCGCTGCTTGTTGTTCTTTCGGCGTGGTGCGGGTAAAGGAATCGCCGCCGCGCCCGCCCAAAAAGCGCGTTTCGCGTACACCACCGATTTGCTTCACCACCGACGACAAATAATTTGCGCGCTGCGTGATCAGCATCCGATAAGTTGATTGTAAAGTGGTGTAATCCTCGCCTAATCGCGTCGTCGCCGGAATCAGCCGTGCCGCTGCGCGCTCCAGTGAGGCAACGGACAATTTCGTCGCTTCGATGCGCTCGCGTCCGATATTTTCCGTGAGCACCTCAGGATCAAATGCCGCGGCCATATCTTCACCACCAAAGCGCAACAATGGCTCGTTGATCTGCCGCGCCGCCATTAAATCAAGGTCGACAATTTCGGCTTCGGCTGTTTTCTTTTTCAGCGCGCTATCGGTCAATACTTTGTAGCCCCACTCGATGGCGAAGTCATCATAAGGTCCGATTTTCGGCACGAAGCTGGTGACGTTATCGCCTGGTTGGGCGATTGAATTGAATCGACCATAGGCCATGATGGAGGCAACGGTTCCCTGCGCATTTGCAAATGCGGGATCGCGCAATTGTTTGACGCTGTAGGCGCTGGAGGCGCGATGGTTGTGGCGCAGGCCGAGTGTATGGCCAATCTCATGGGCGGCCACATAGCGCAGCATTTCACCAATCAATTCGTCCGATAGCGGTAGCGTGGAGACGCGTTTGTCGCTGGTGCCAGCCTGCACAAAATAAAGCTGCTCCATCAGCTTCAAAATATCATGCCAGAAAACAACATGCGCCGAAACCACTTCGCCAGAACGTGGATCATTGACGTGCGGGCCCATCGCGTTGGCGACCGGCAACGCCACCCAGCGAATGACCGAGTAGCGCGCATCTTCCGCATCCCAATCGGGATCCTCAGTCTTGGTTGGCGCATCGCGGGCAATGATGGCGTGTTTGAAACCAGCCTTTTCGAATGCGGGTTGCCAATCCTCGACGCCCTGTTTCAAATATTTGCGCCATTTTTCCGGCACCTCAGCGGCGATGTAATACGTGATGGGTTTAATCGGCTCCGAAACTGCTGCGGCCGGATCCTTTTTTTCCAGCCGATAGCGGGTGATGAATTCGCGGTCACGTACGCCGCTGCGCTCGCCGCCATATTCCTGAAACGCCTCGGTAAAAAAGCCCACGCGCGGGTCGGCATAACGCCCCTGCATCGGCGTCTCGGGCAGTTCCGCTAGGCTGTAGTGAATCACCGCACTGCGGGTGGGATTGCGCGGCATTTGCGGCGGCATTGGCTGGCCCGGCGCCGGCATGGTCGGCATCGGGAATGATGCAAACGTGAGGGTCGAGCGTACTTCCACATTTTGGGGGAACACTTTTACTTGATTAATTAAACTGCGCGAAGGGTCGGTCGCGGCGAGCCCGCTTGAGCCCAAGCCGCGCGTGTCAAGCAGGTCGCTGGAATTTGTCAGCAACAGGCGCGTGACCTCAATCACGGGCCACTTTTCCTTTGCCGGTTTAGTTTTGCTGTCTTTGATTGCGCTGGCATCGTCTTTCTTTTCTGCTAGTGCCTCGCTCGAGGTTAATTTGCCAATCGCAACAGCCGCGTTGGCGGCAGCCGCTTGCTTGAATTCTTCAATATTGCTGGTTGGCTCGGGCGTCGGTGTTGTGGTCGCGGTAATCGGAGCGCTAGCGCCACTGAGTGAGGACCCACCGGCAACGGCGCCCGCCGCGGCGGGCGGCACGGCGAGAGTGGCCGTCGCGTCCGCTGGTAATTTCAGATTGCTAAGCTTTGAGGGCTGCTTTTCAAGCGCCTTTTCTAATTCAAGCGCCTTTTCTTTCGCCAGATCCTTGGCTTTTTCGGCAGCGGCCTTTTTCTCCTCCGCGCGCAAATCCAGCGAGCGCTCGCTGCCCTCGGCTTCAACGTTAAACGCAAATAAAATAGGCGACAGCTCAACCGCATCGGTTGCCGCTTTGAGCTCACTCGTGCCACGCCGCGTATACGAGACGCCGCGCATCAACACCCGATTGTCGACGCGCTCAAATCTAACTACTTTATAGCCCAGCGAAAGGCCGTTGAAACCCGCGCCCGCGCTGGCTTGCGAGATTTCCGCCGACCACAATAAATCGCGCCCCAGCATGCTTTGCGGCAGCTCGAAGTAATGGCGCTCTTTGACTTTGTGATAAAGCAACATTCCACGCGATGTTTTGGCGTCCTTTGTGATTACTTCTTCGTAGCGTCGCGGCTCGCCTGGCGAGGGCTGCGGAGCGATGCCTGCCGCACGTGCGGCCACAATTGCGCTGGCCGCGTCCGCCACGGCGGTAGGTGTGGCACCTGCCGTGACGGCGGCGCGCGCGGCTGTTTGTGCGGCGGTCGCTGTCGCTACTTTGGGCGGCGTTGTGCAGGATACGAGCAAGCCCGCGCAGACTGAAAGCGTAAGCGCAGCAATCGGCGTAATTCGCATTATGGGCGGCGTAGTTTGTATTGATGCGAGTGGCGAGGCTGAAGGGGAAGGATTAAGCAGATTCAAAAAAACTGATGCGCGCATTTTCGTCATTCGATTAGTTGAAAGTTTCGGCACAGGCTTGCCGTGCAGAACTTTCAAAATTGATTTCTGGATTCTTGTTTTTAACATTGTGCCACTGTGATGACAGCAAATAATCACATCGGCGGGAAACGGTTGAAACTCAGAGCGCCGCAATGCCAGCGAATTGCATCTGAAACGAAATTTCACATCCTGACCACACCATGAAACGTGGGGCTACTAGCATTATTTTGTGGATTCCCCTATACTTCGTTGTGCGATGCAACATTTGATGTCATGTAACTTTGATTCCGACGTCTGTGCATCACGTAAGTTCATCGTCCCCGCCCTCGCCGTTCATTTGATCCATTTGTTCTTCTCTCGGATCGCTTCTGAATCGCAAAATGGTTGGCGCCGATGTTGGCGCGCTAACATTCTCACCTAGCGTTTAGTGATATGCCGTTTCCGATTACGGACGGCGCGCCTCTTTTTGCGATTTAAGCTGTGCTCACCGTACTTTTTTGTACTTTTGTACCTGTACTGCGCACGTTGCGACTCATGCATGACCACCGGAATGGTTTTGCTGAAAGAAATGAACATGACTCAAAAACTTGATACCTCATTTGTTACCTTAGGCCTCAACAAGTCGATCCTCGACGCCATTGAAGCCACCGGCTACACCACACCCACCCCCGTGCAGGCGCAAGCCGTGCCTGAAGCCCTGGCAGGCCGCGATTTGCTGGTTTCTTCGCAAACCGGTAGCGGCAAAACGGCTGCCTTTATGCTGCCCGCCTTGCAAGCCCTGAGCGAGCCCGCGAAGGTCGCCGGTCGTGGCGTACGCGTACTCGTACTCACCCCCACCCGCGAACTCGCGATGCAAGTCACCAAAGCGACTGAGACTTACGGCCGCAATTTAAAACGTATCAAAACTGTATCGATTGTCGGCGGCATGCCTTACCCGGTGCAAAATCGTTTGCTCAAAGCCGGCGCCGATATTTTGGTCGCCACGCCTGGCCGCTTGCTCGATCAAATGCAATCAGGTCGCGTGGATCTGACCCGCCTCGAAATGCTCGTACTCGACGAAGCTGACCGTATGCTCGACATGGGTTTCAAGGATGACCTCGAAGCCATCGTGGCGCAGACACCCGCTGAACGGCAAACGTTGTTGTTCTCGGCAACGATTGACAACAACATCGCACGCCTCGCCCACGGCATGCTGAAAAACCCAGTTCGCATTGATGTATCCGGCCAGCAAACCAAACACGAAAATATCGAACAGCGTTTGCATTTTGCTGACGATATGGCGCACAAAAACCGCCTGCTCGATCATCTGTTGCGCGACGAAGCCATGCAACAAGCGATTGTGTTTACCTCCACCAAACGTGCGGCGGACGATCTGGCCAGTGACTTGCATTCACAAGGTTTCGCGGTTGGCGCGTTGCACGGCGACATGAAACAAGCCGCCCGTACTCGCACCCTGGCCGCACTGCGCAAAGGTGGCCTGCGTGTATTGGTTGCGACTGATGTTGCCGCGCGCGGCATTGACGTGCAAGGTATCTCGCATGTCATCAATTATGATCTGCCACGCCAGGCTGAAGATTATGTTCACCGCATTGGCCGCACCGGCCGCGCCGGTAAAAACGGTATTGCGATTTCATTCGCCAACGTGCGCGAAACCTTCACCGTGCGCAATATCGAGCGTTTCACTTCGCAAGCTATTCCCGTGTCGGTGATCGAAGGTTTGGAGCCAAAACAAAAAGCATTTGATCGCAAGCCAGCTGGCGCGCCAAAGAAATTTGGTGCCAAGCCCGGCCCTAAATTCGGCGGCAAGTTTAGTGATCGTGGCACCACCTTTGGCGACCGCGCCAGCAGCGGTCACAGCGCAGGTAAATCATTTGCCAACACCAGCAGCGGTGCAAAACCCGATTACACGAAATCAGGCGCTGCCAAACC
>JANYGV010000195.1 GCA_025359285.1 Burkholderiales bacterium | reverse complement strand
ATAATAGCTACCATCGGCCAGTACTTGGTTTTGGCGGCCACGAAAGCCCGCTGCACGAAGAAATTTTTCAGGGTCCTGAAAATTGTTGTGAAATAAATTGAGGCGGCTCGCATCATTGCCCACACTAGGCGCGATGATCTCACCTTCTGGCAAGGCAGGGCCATCATGCACGGTGATGATGCCGATCACGTCGTCTGCGTCTTTAATGACGACCGGCTCAAAGCCATTTCGCTGCGCAATCACGCCTGACATTTGCTCGAATAGCGCCTCATCATTTTCTTCCATGCTGATCGCATAGCGGCGATCCATCGTCAGCACAATGAATTGCGCCAAGTTAATCGCATAGCTGCCTTCGCGCAGAATTTTGCGCTGAGGCCCTTTCTGCCCACCGTTTTGCAGAAACGCGCGCACGTCCTGAAAATCAGTGGCGATTTCGTTCGAGGCGAGTGTTTGTGTGGGCGGCAATGAGGCACCATCACGTGCAAAAATATAGCCGATCTGGCCTTGCGGAATGGTTACCAGCGGGACGCGATGGATGCGATATTGAAACGGCATAAAAAAGTGAAAGCCACCGCGCACCACGTCGGGCTGAAAACCGGCTTCGTTGTCGAGCGCAATCAAACCTTCTTTGATCGAGCCAGAGCCTGACCACATTTTCTCCAGCACACCCAAACGATCATTGGGGATATAGCGGATCACGCCGCTCGCAACAATAAAAATTAACAGCAACACTACCAAAGCGATGGTCAACACGAGTCCTGTAGAGATGATTCCCATGGAATCCTCCTAAATAAAAAATGAATGAAATGCGTTGACCCGTGGCCGATAAAATCGACACGAACGGCAACGCTAAATAATTTTTAGAACTGCGGCGGATTGCCGTCAGCAGTAATATTCTTGGGGTGTGTGCGCGCCGAAGAACAGCACTTGAGATATACGGAATGCATGGCCTTTGTAAATATCAAGGCTCATGTTGCAAGCGCACAATTTGGACGTCCCTCGTGGAGAGAGAGGTGATAAGACCAAGGATGGATGTGACGTGTTCATGTTTTTGTTGCGCACATTTTGTTTTGTGCACTGCAATATAATTTACGCCGTCTAATTCAATTGTCAAGCGCAAAATGACCGCTTATCCGCTTTAATAAACCTGCTGTCGTAATTGAGGTAATCGGGTTTATCGACGCTTGCCATTCGCCTCATATGCCGAAACGATGGATTGCACCAGCGGATGCCGCACCACATCAGCGGCTTGAAAAATCGTGAAACCAATGTCGGCGACACCATGCAACACATTGCGCGCATCCACTAGCCCGCTCAACGTGCCGTGACGCAAATCCACTTGGGTCACGTCGCCAGTGATGACGGCTTTGGTGCCGAAGCCTAAGCGGGTCAGAAACATTTTCATTTGTTCGGGTGTGGTGTTTTGCGCCTCATCGAGAATGATGAAGGAATTATTCAGCGTGCGACCGCGCATGAAAGCGAGCGGGGCAATCTCGATTTGATTGCGCTCGAACATGCGCTGCACTTTATCGAAGCCGAGTAAATCGTAGAGTGCGTCGTAGAGCGGGCGCAAATACGGGTCAATCTTTTGGCTAATGTCGCCTGGCAGAAAACCAAGCCGTTCACCTGCTTCAACCGTAGGGCGCGTGAGCAAAATACGTTTCACCAAATCGCGTTCAAACGCGTCAACCGCGCAGGCCACCGCGAGGTAAGTTTTGCCCGTACCTGCCGGGCCGACGCCGAAAGTGATGTCGTAAGTTTGCATCTGCTTGATGTATTGCGCCTGATGGTCAGTTCGCGCGCGCAGATCCGGGCGACGGGTGTAGAGAGCGATATTTCCAGGCGCATTTTCCGGGTCTTCAAATGGTGCTGTTTCAGTGCGCGATGTCTTGACTGGTTTTGCGATCTCGGCGCCAGGCGTGTTGCTACGAGTACGGGTGATTTCGACCAGTCCTAGTTGAATTTCTTGGGTCGTCAAATCTCTGGTGGCGCGCATGTAAAAACGATTGAGCGCTTTTGCGGCCAGCTCAATTTTTTCACGCTCACCCGTCACATTAAATTTCGCGCCGCGCCGCGCGATGGATACATCAAGTGAAGATTCAATCTGGCGTAAATTTTCATCCAGCGAGCCGCAGAGAACGGCTAAGCGGCGATTATCGATGGGTGTAAAACTGAATTCGAGTGAAGGTGTTTTCATCAAATTAGGCGACAACCGTATCGTTGGTCACAACTTCACCGCGCAGCGTGTAATGCATCGCTTCGGTCACTTTCATTTCCACAAATGTACCGATTAATCGCTTCGCGCCGGGAAAATTAATCACCCGATTATTGTCCGTGCGGCCCATCAATTCGTTTTCATGTTTACGCGAAACACCCTCCACCAGCACGCGTTGTGTGCTGCCGACCATGGCTTTCGAAATTGCGGTGCCTTGGTCTTCCAACACGCGCTGCAATCGTTGCAGACGTTTCAGTTTTACATCGTAAGGCGTGTCGTCAGTGAGGCTCGCGGCCGGCGTGCCGGGGCGGCGCGAATAGAGAAACGAGAAGCTGATATCGAACTGAATATCTTCAACAAGCTTCATCGTTTTTTCAAAATCATCTTCTGTTTCGCCCGGAAAGCCAATGATGAAATCGCTCGAGATCGTGATGTCAGGCCGCACCGCGCGCAGGCGGCGAATAATCGATTTATATTCCATCGCGGTGTAGTTGCGCTTCATGGCAGCAAGTACGCGATCCGATCCGGACTGCACTGGTAAATGCAGCTGCGACACGAGCTTGGGCAACTTGCCGTAGGCGTCGATCAGGCGCTGCGTAAATTCAAGCGGATGTGAAGTCGTATAACGAATGCGCGCGATTTCTGGAATGGCGTGAATGGCGGAGAGCAGTAACGCGAAATCCGCGTCTTCACCATCCGCCATTTTGCCGATATAGGCGTTCACGTTTTGGCCGAGCAGCGTGACTTCTTTCACGCCCTTGGCCACCAATTCACGAATGTCTTTCAACACATCCGCAAACGGACGCGAAATTTCTTCACCACGCGTGTATGGCACCACACAAAAGCTGCAATATTTTGAGCAGCCCTCCATGATCGATACAAACGCAGTCACGCCCTCGACGCGCGCGGGCGGGAGATCGTCAAATTTTTCATTTTCAGGAAACGATATATCGACTTGCGAGGCACCGGTTTTTCGCTGCGCAGTAATCATTTGCGGCAACCGGTGCAGCGTTTGCGGGCCGAACACCAGATCGACATAGGGCGCACGTTTGACAATGGTTTCGCCCTCTTGCGAGGCCACACAGCCACCGACTCCAATCAGCAAATCAGGGTTAGCCTTCTTCAGTTCACGCAGGCGACCCAAATCAGAAAAAACTTTTTCCTGCGCTTTCTCGCGTACCGAGCAGGTGTTGAGCAGCACCACGTCCGCATCTTCAGCCTTGTCCGTTTTCTCATAGCCTTCGAAGGCATGCAGCACGTCCGCCATTTTGTCGGAGTCGTACTCGTTCATCTGGCACCCGAAGGTTTTGATGAAAAGTTTTTTTGCTGTGTTGGGTGGCAAATCCGAAGGTGCGGTCATGCTGGCTCCTGGAAAACGGGGAATAACCCGGACAGGTGATGGTTGTAAAAAAAGGCCCTGAAACAACGAAGGGCCGCGTGACGCGACCCTTCAAAATAATCTGCTGGCCAATCCCTGATTCGGACAGGCGACCGGCGGATTATGACGTGCTTTTTTGTGGATAAAGCCAAACCCGCGAACACTGAAGTATTCCATAATTTACCGGCACTTACAAATTTCTTAGGCACATTATTACGTTGTAGGTCATATGCCGATTTGTCCTCCGCTGCAGCGGAATTGCAGCGAAAATTTCGAATCCAAGCATCATGGAGCATCGACAACTGCCTCGAAAGTACCGCGCTAGATCGCAGCGCGATCGTGAGATATCCCGAAAGCCCGTAAGGTCGAACCTACTGTTCGCTGGTGTCAGAACTTTAAGTGCATTTCCAAATACTCGGCGGTCAAGAGTTCATTTCGAGGACTGTTTAGAAGAACCATTGAACCGAGGGCCATCGCAGCTTCTACCAATGATAATTCGGATTCAATGCCGATCGCAGGGCACTGTGCGCTCAGTAACACGGCTGCCTCGGTTGAATAGCCCTGCAATGAGCAATCCCGATAATCATAATCATTGGTTGAGTTTTCTCAACCAGCCGCTTGCCGAAATAAGCAGCAACGAAACTTGGACGTAACGCACAAATTCTCCGGGAACTAAAAAGCTGAGGACAGCATTCCGCAATTATTTCATTCCATGCAATCTGCTCTTGATTTACAGGTGGCGCATCTAAATTGAATTCTGCGGTCGCCTCCTCAAACCTGGGAATATTTGGCTGACGGTGTTTCTCTGAAAAAAGTGGTTGCTTCTTTTCAGGCCTTTTTGCATGCAGATTTCCAGGGAAACGCCGATCAATTGAGTTTTTG
>JANYGV010000147.1 GCA_025359285.1 Burkholderiales bacterium | reverse complement strand
GACCAGCGACTACTGGTTAAGGCGGTGAAATCGAGCAATCTCACGATTAGCGACGGGTCATTGCGTGAATGGATTAACAATGAGCCGACGTTTCAGGATAACGGCGTGTTTTCGCCGGTGCGTTACCAAAGTATGTTGCAAGGCCGTGGATCAAGTGCGAAATCGTTTGAAGCGTTGTTGCGCAGCGATCTGGCCCGTCAGCAATTTATCGAAAGCGTTGCCCTGACGGGAATCACGTCCAGCGCCAGCGTGCAGCAATATTTCCTCGCCGTGGATCAATCCCGCGAGGTCGCGATTGTCAATATTTCGCCCGAGCCATTTCAATCAAAAGTGAAAATTACCAGCGAGCAGGCCAAAGCGTATTACGACAGCAAACCGCTCGAATTCACGATTCCCGAGCAAGTTCGCGCGGAGTATGTTGAGTTTTCAATTGATACGCTGGCGCCCACGATTCAAGTGCCTGCGGAAGACATCAAAAAAGCCTATGAGGCCAGCAGCTCGCGTTATATTCAAAAGGAAGAGCGCAAGGCCAGCCATATTCTGATTTCAGTCGCTAAAGACGCGAAGGATGCTGATAAAGCAGCAGCCAAAGCCAAGGCTGACGCGTTGTTTGCGCAGGTCACAAAATCGCCGAAGGATTTTGTCGATCTGGCCAAGAAGAATTCGCAAGATCCAGGGTCAGCGTTGAATGGCGGTGACCTTGGATTTTTTGGCAGGGGAATGATGGTGAAGCCGTTTGATGACGCGGCATTCGCGGCCAAAAAAGATGAAATTATCGGTCCGGTCTTGTCTGATTTTGGCTATCACATCATTCGTGTGACTGAGATTCGCGCTGAGAAGTCAAAATCACTCGCAGAAGTAACACCGGAGATCGAGGGCGAGCTTAAAAAGCAAATGGCGCAGAAAAAATTTGCGGAATTAGCGGAGAAATTTACCAACGCTGCTTATGAGCAATCGACCACATTGAAAGCCGCTGCTGAAGCGGTTGGTATGCCGATTAAGCAATCTGCCTGGATCAGCAAGGGCATGGGCTCAACGCCACCGTTTACGAATCCAAAATTAATGACCTCACTGTTTAGCGCCCCCGTGATTAAAGACAAGCGGAATACTGAGGCCGTTGAATTAGCGCCAAATTCGCTCGTTGTTGCACGCGCGCTCGAGACTAAGCCTTCGGCATTGCGTCCATTGGCGGAGGTAGAGGCAGGCATCATCGCGCGGCTATCGCGTGAAGAAGCGCTCAAGCTTGCCAAAGCCGACGGCGAGGCAAAATTGGCGGCTTTAAAAGCCGGTAAAGGAGAAGTCACCTTCCCGGCGGCGTTAGCGATTAATCGCACCAATCCCGGTGGCTTGGCCGCGAATATTGTTGAGGCCGCAATGAAGGCGGGCACTAAAACTCTGCCCATGTTTGTGGGCGTGGATAACGCGAATGGTGGTTACACGCTGATTCAGATTTCCAAAGTGATCGAACCGGTGTTAACCGATGAGGCCAAGCTCAAAGCCGCCAAGGCGCGCGTTGAGCAGGCCATGACGCAGCAGAAGTTGCAGGCTACCGTGGCCGCACTACGCGCGACCTCGGATGTGTCGATTGCGAAAAATGCATTGGACAAGAAGGTAGATCAATAATCGTCGATGTTTTCTGGTTTTGTAATTTTGTAAATTGAGTTGCCACCGGAAAATTAGATAAAACTATCGTCGATTTGAAACCCTAGTATGGGGGCGGGCCTTGGAGCATTTTTGTTCCGAAACGTCCGCCCTTTCTAGGGTTTTAACTTTTCTGCATTTGTGAGTTTAGAACGCCTTGCATTTTTAGTTTTGATGCGCTTTGATACCGCAATGCAAAAATGTCCGCTATTTATCGCGATGAGTCATGACGAGATAAAACCATCAGCAGTGCTAAACTTTGTAATCAGCGGCATAACTGTGTGGAATAAAATCGGCTAATGGCAAAAGACTATATTCTCGAAACACGCGACCTTACCAAGCAATTTCGCGGCTTTACCGCGGTGGACAAGGTGAGTATCAGCGTGCAGCGCGGCAGCATCCATGCGCTGATCGGCCCGAATGGTGCGGGCAAGACTACCTTCTTTAATCTGCTGACGAAATTCCTGCCGCCAACGTCCGGCAGCATTGTTTATAACGGTCACGACATTACTCGAGAGAAACCAGCGCAGACCGCGCGCCGAGGTGTTATTCGCTCATTCCAAATTTCGGCTGTGTTTCCACATCTCACCGTCATGGAAAACGTGCGAGTCGCACTGCAGCGAAAGCTTGGCACCAGCTTTCATTTCTGGAAATCCGATAGCACGTTAAGTCATCTCAACGAGCGCGCCATGGAGCTGCTGGCGGAAGTGGATCTCGAAAGCTTTGCGGATATTGAGACGGTTGAATTGCCGTATGGACGCAAGCGCGCACTCGAAATCGCCACCACTCTGGCGGTGGACCCTGAGCTGATGTTGCTCGATGAGCCCACCCAAGGCATGGGCCATGAGGACGTGGGCCGCGTGGTTGAGCTGATCCGTAAAGTCGCGAAAAATCGGACGGTGTTGATGGTCGAACACAATATGAGTGTGATTTCGAATTTGTCGGATCAAATTACGGTGCTCGCACGGGGCACTGTGCTGGCCGAGGGGCCTTACGAAGAGGTGTCAAAAAATCCATTGGTGCTCGAAGCCTATGTGGGCAGCACCGAAGTCGAGGCCGCATGAACGCAGGCGTGGGATCGCAAATGAATGCTACGGAAGCGGCAACGAATTCGCAGGCAGCTTCCGCACTGCAAGTGTCCGATCTGCATGCCTTTTATGGTGAGTCGCATATTCTGCACGGGGTATCGTTTGAGGTTAAGCGCGGTGAATTGATCACGCTGTTGGGCCGCAATGGGGCCGGGCGCACTACCACGCTGAAAGCGATCCTCGGCTTGACCGGCAAACGCACCGGTTCTATCAAAATCAATAGCGCCGAAGCAATAGGGCTGGCACCGCACAAAATAGCGCGCCTAGGTATTGGTTATTGCCCCGAGGAGCGCGGTATTTTTTCCAGCTTGAGTTGCGAAGAGAATTTGCTGCTGCTGCCCATGGTCGGCAAAAATGGCATGAGTGTTGACGAGCTTTATACGATGTTTCCAAACTTGAAAGAGCGTCGATTAAGTCAGGGCACGAGGCTGTCTGGTGGCGAACAGCAAATGCTCGCCATGGCGCGCATTTTAAGAACCGGTGCAGATATCCTGCTGTTGGATGAAATCACCGAAGGCCTTGCGCCCGTTATTGTGCAGACTCTCGGACGGGTCATTCGTGCACTGAAAGCAAAGGGTTTCACGATCATCATGGTCGAGCAAAATTTCCGCTTCGCCGCGCCCTTGGCCGACAGACATTACGTGATGGAACATGGCAAAATCGCGGCGGTGGTTGAGAGACATGAGCTGGCGGCCAAGACGGAAATGCTTCATGAGTTTTTAGGCGTGTAAGAGTTTAAATGGATGTGGGTGAGGCAGGCATCCAAGTTTTTTATGCAGGGAAATACGGTTTTAATTTTGATTTGGACCACAAACTTATAACGAGGAGTAATCATCATGAAACGTAAACCATTACCATTGTTGATCGCAGCTTTAATTGCAGCAACCCTCTCTTGCGGCGCCGGTATGGCCGTAGCTCAACAGGCGACGACTGCCACAGCGCCCGCCGGCAAGGCGTCCGACGATGTCGTCAAAATCGGCGTGTTGTCAGACATGTCTGGTGTATATGCAGATTACGGCGGGCAAGGTGCCGTGACTGCGGCAAAAATGGCGATTGAAGATTTCGGCGGCAAGATGTTTGGCAAGACCATTGAGCTGGTCAGCGCCGATCATCAAAACAAGGCTGATGTTGCCAAGAACGTTACCCAACAATGGTTTGACCGCGATAAGGTCGATGCCACTTTTGAAAATCTGAATTCGGCCGTCGCGCTGGCGGTCGAAGGTTTGGGTAAAGAAAAAAATAAAATCACCGTGATAACGGGTGCGGCATCTTCACGCATTACCAACGAAGATTGCTCACCCAATACGGCAGTGCATTATTTGATGGACACCATTGCGCTTGGCAACGTGGTCGGCAAAGCGATTGTGAAAGATGGCGGCGATAGCTGGTTCTTTTTGACCGCTGATTATGCGTTTGGCCACTCGCTGGAAAAAGATACGGGCGAAGTTGTAAAGACTGCCGGCGGCAAAGTTTTAGGTTCGGTGCGGCACCCGCTTTCGACCAGCGACTTCTCTTCCTTTCTGCTACAAGCACAGGCATCGAAAGCAAAAATTGTGGGCTTGGCCAATGCCGGCCTGGATACCGTGAACAGCATCAAGGCCGCGTCTGAATTTGGTTTGACAAAAAATCAAAATATGGCGGCATTGCTGATGCTTATTACCGACGTGCATGCGGTCGGCCTTAACACCGCGCAAGGGCTTTACCTGACCGAAGGCTGGTACTGGGACTTGAATCCAGAGACCCGCGCTTGGGCGAAGCGTTATGAAGAGCGGATGAAGAAAAAACCGAACTCCAATCACGCCGCTGTTTATTCCTCGGTTCTGCATTACTTGAATGCGGTTAAAGCAGCGGGCACCGATGACACGGCGGCGGTCATGAAGAAAATGAAAGAAACGCCGGTCAACGATATGTTTGCCAAAGGCGGCAAGATTCGTGAAGATGGCCGCATGGTGCACGACATGTATTTGTTCCAGGTGAAAAAGCCAGCGGAATCCAAAGCGCCTTGGGACTACTACACGCTCAAGGGCACAGTAAAGGGCGATGATGCATTTTTGCCACTGGCTCAATCACGTTGTCCGGCGCTGAAAAAGTAAGGCGGTCATAAAATGACTATGTCATTCTGAAGTACTTTTTACCGAAGAATCTGCTCTGCGTCATTCGGCAAAAAAGCAGATTCTTCACCGCGCTCAGAATGACCATGTTGGTTGAACGGCAAAATGGGTTGCCGAACCAACGCATAAAAAATCGCATGACTTGAGACGATAAGCGCACAAATTCAATGACAGAAATTTTTGGTGTCCCGACCCAAGCGCTTTGGGGGCAACTCATGATTGGCCTGGTGAACGGCTCGTTCTATGCGATGCTATCGCTGGGGCTTGCGGTGATATTTGGCATGTTGAACGTCGTGAATTTTGCACACGGTGCGTTTTACATGATGGGCGCATTTTTTTCGTGGATGCTGCTGAATTTTCTGGGTATTGGCTACTGGTGGTCGCTGCTGCTGGCACCGATTGGCGTGGCGCTGGTGGGCATCGTCATTGAAAAAACGATGCTGCGCTGGCTTTATCAGCTGGATCATCTTTACGGCTTGCTGCTGACATTCGGTATCGCGCTCATTATTGAAGGTATTTTCCGCGATCAATATGGCGTCTCCGGCCAGCCATATGACTTGCCGGAAATTTTTAAAGGCGCATTTGATTTGGGTTTCATGATGTTGCCGAAATATCGCGCATGGGTAATCGTGGCATGTCTGGCAATATGTTTTGCAACCTGGTTCGTGATTGAGCGAACGCGCCTCGGCTCTTATTTGCGCGCGGGTACAGAAAACCCAAAATTGGTTCAGGCGTTCGGTATTAATGTGCCGCTGATGGTGACGCTGACTTATGCCTTTGGCGTCGGCCTCGCCGGACTGGGAGGGGTGCTCGCCGCGCCGGTGTATCAGGTCAACCCGCTGATGGGTTCGAACATCGTGATTGTGGTGTTTGCGGTGGTTGTGATTGGCGGCATGGGTTCTATTTTAGGGGCGATTTTGACTGGCATAGCGCTCGGACTGATCGAAGGACTGACCAAGGTTTTTTATCCAGAGGCCTCCGCCACCGTGGTGTTTATCATCATGGCCATTGTCTTGCTGATCCGTCCTGCGGGCTTGTTTGGGCGGGAAAAATAATGTCCAAATCAAGCAAAATTCTTTATATTGTGCTGCTCCTGGGCGCACTGGTTGCGCCATTCATCGGCTATCCGATTTTTCTGATGAAAGTATTGAGCTTTGCGTTGTTTGCCTGCGCGTTCAATTTATTGATTGGCTTCACGGGTCTGCTCTCATTCGGTCATGCCATGTTTTTTGGTGGCGCGGCTTATCTATGCGCATATGCCGCAAAAGCGTGGTGCCAAATAAAACCGCCAGCTCCGGTGTCAGGCCCCACGCTTTTGCGGCATATGCGCATAGATAAGCTGCGCCACCAAAAAACATGGCATGACCGAAAGAGAGCAGACCCGTGAAGCCAATCAATAAATTGAACGCGCAGGCAAACAACGCAAAGCTCAATACTTTCATCAGAAAAATCGGA
>JANYGV010000146.1 GCA_025359285.1 Burkholderiales bacterium | reverse complement strand
TTTGCAATTGTTGGAGGTTCATATTTGCTTTGATATCAGAGGTTGAATGGGTGGATTTGGGTGTAAAAAAAGGTGCGGAAGAGATGCAAAATTAAAAGCATAAATCAGGTGGTGAGGTGTCGGACGAGCCGCGTGAACCATGAATCAGGTTTCAACGAAGGCTCCGAATCGGCGGGCGGCAATGCATTTTGGATGCCGGAAAGCTGTTGGTTTAGCTGCGCATTTTGCGAATTTAGCGCCGCGATTTTATCGTGTAACGCTTGATGTTTTGTTGATAGCGACACCAGCTCGCGGTAGATTTTTTTGTAATCGTTCATCGCGAATTCTTCAGCGTCGCTAAACACGGATGTACCGATTTTTGCCTGTTCAAGCGTGGCCGAGCTCGCGCTGGCCAATACTAAAAAATATAACGCGGGAAGCGGCGCGGCCTGGGTTTGCGGCGCTGTTTTTGAGACCGTTATTACACGGGTATCTTCAGGCAATAATGCTCCAGGACGCCCGTCAATGCTAGTGTTTGACGGCGAGCTTGCATCAGATTCTGGCGTAATCAGCGAATAAAAACCATTGCGCTGAGTATGCCAGCGCGCATACCGAAAGCGTGTTGAAATCAGCGTCGTCAGCTCGTGACGATAAAGCTCTTTGACATGAAATTCATTCTCAAAGTGACGTGCATCCGAATACTCGGCTTTATTGGGCGAAGAAATAATCAGCAAACCATCGGGCGTCAATACGCGTTTGATTTCGTCCAAAAAAGCATCATGTTCGGCGATGTGCTCAATGGTTTCAAACGACACCACGACGTCGAACGAACGATCTGCGTACGGCAATTTTATGCAGCTCGCTGCAAAAAATTTTAAATTCTGTTGCGCCGAATAGGCGGCTGTCGCGTGCGCGATGGCTTCACTCGAAATATCAACACCGCTCACCTCAATGGCCATGCGCGACAGCAGCGCACTGCCGTAGCCTTCACCGCAAGCCACATCCAGCACCCGCTTACCCGCTGCCAGCCGTTGAATGGCGTGATAACGATGCCAATGTTCGGCCCACATTTCGCCCGCTTCGTTGGGTAGAAAACGTTCGCCGGTAAATGTGAGTGGTGACGAGGGTAGTGAAGTGGGTAGTGAGCGGGTGGACATCGCGAATGAGCTTGTTAAAATAAGGTGCCGGTAGAGGCTAACCAAAGATCATCATTATAAGGTTCCTGCCTTGATTCCAAACTCAACATCACGTGTCAACACGCGCCCAGCGCTCATCCCGATCTTCGCGCTGCTGCTCGGCGCGACCTCATGGGGCATCCTCTGGTATCCATTTCGCATCATGAAGGCGGGCGGGCTCGCGGCACCGATAGCCACTTTCTTATGCTACGCGGTAACGGTCGTGGTGGGTGCGGTCGTGTTCCGCCGCGCGTGGCAAGAATTTTTGCCCAATCTGAAATGGATGATTGCCATTGGGCTGGCAATGGGCCTGACCAACGTGTGCTACCTCGTCGCCGTCATGGAGGCCGAGGTCATCCGCATCGTTCTGCTGTTTTATCTGGCACCGCTGTGGACGGTGCCACTCGCGCGATGGATGTTGAAGGAGAAATTAACGTGGGCAGGCTACGCCACCATGGCCATGGCCGTGATTGGCGCATTCGTGATGTTGTGGCGTTCCGAGCTCGGCCTGCCCGCACCGCGAAATGCCTATGAATGGCTAGGCCTCTCGGCGGGATTTACATTTGCGCTTTCAAACGTGTTGGTCAAACGCACTAGCAATGTCTCGCCCGAAGCTAAATCGCTAGCCGGGGCAATTGGCGTGGCACTGGTCGCACTCATCGTGGCGCAATGGAAAATCCCCGTTATCGCGGCATGGCTACCCAGCGCCGCACCGCATGCGTTACTGATCAGCATCATCGGCATCGTCCTGCTCGTCACTAGCGTGACCTTGCAATACGGTCTCACCAAAGTCAGCGCCAACCGCGCGGCCGTGATTCTGCTGTTCGAACTCATTGTCGCCGCAATTGCTGCCCACTACTTGGCCGACGAGGTGACCAGAACCCAGGACTGGGTCGGCGGCGCCATGATTGTGGGCGCGGGGCTTATTGCGACCATGCGCGGCGGGCATACGCATTAAACCGAATACTTTATGATTTCGAACGCATAAAAAAATCTGGGTATGAAAAATTAGATCGCTACATCAATGCATTGAAATTCGCCTCTGCTGTCATGGCCCGCAACCGCATACGAAAACTAAAATAACGGTTACCGCTCTTTTGATCCCAACGAGTTCAACACATTTGGTGGGGCGGCGAAGGTATCGGCGCGCGATACTTCCCAAAATACCTTGAACACCGGATGCGATGGCACACTGGTTAAAAGCTCGCCGTGCGGCACCCAGGTATGCAGCGCGGCGAGTGAACGAACCTCAGTGGTCGAGACCCGGCGGATAACGTGTTCGGGACCGAGCTCATCGGGGTGATGAAGGCCCGCCGCAGCAAGCAATTCTTTCAGCGCGACCAAGGTATTTTTATGAAATTGAAATACACGCTCGGCTTTGTCAGGCACCACCAGCGCGCGCATCCGTCGGGGGTCTTGCGTGGTCACCCCCGTTGGACAGTTTCCGGTGTGACAGGTCTGCGCTTGCAGACAACCCAGCGCGAACATGAAGCCACGGGCGGCATTACAAAAATCAGCACCCATCGCGATGATGCGGGCGATATCGAAGGCGGTAACGATTTTGCCGGATGCACCGATCTTGATGCGGTCACGTAAACCCGCGCCCACTAGCGTGTTGTGCACCAGCATTAAGCCCTCTCGTAGCGGCGCGCCGACGTGGTCAGTGAATTCAAGCGGGGCTGCGCCGGTGCCGCCTTCGCCACCATCGACGACAATAAAGTCAGGCGTGATATTGGTTTGCAGCATCGCTTTTACGATCGAAAATAGCTCCCACGGGTGGCCAATCGCCAGCTTGATACCGACCGGCTTTCCGCCGGACAAATCGCGCAATGTTTTAACAAAGCCGATCAATTCCAGCGGCGTGGAAAACGCGGAATGTTTCGCCGGCGAGACGCAATCTTCGCCCATGCGCACGCCGCGCGCGGCGGCAATTTCCATGGTCACTTTTGCGCCTGGCAACACCCCGCCGTGGCCGGGTTTGGCGCCTTGCGAGAGCTTGATCTCGATCATTTTGACCTGCTCGCTCTTCGCGCTTTCGGCGAATTTGGCGGCGTCAAAGCTGCCGTCAGGCGCGCGGCAGCCGAAGTAGCCTGA
>JANYGV010000135.1 GCA_025359285.1 Burkholderiales bacterium | reverse complement strand
CTGTTAATGGTCACGGCAGTGCATCCGCCGTTCAAAGACCGCATTGCCGAGCTTCAGCCTGTAGTCACCAAAATCGCCGGTGCGGCAAAGGCAGATAAAAGTCGCGAGCGGTTTATTGCAGCGCTGGGAAATTTGAGCGGGCCAGGGCGGAAGTAAAATTATTCGCGATTCGCATTCCACTAGCGCTTTTGCGGCGATACCAAGCGCAAATTGATTTCATCAGCGATACGCCATTCGCCTGCTTCGCGAGTGAGGACAAGCGTTTTTGGCGCGCGCACTTCGCGATATTTGTCGGCTTCGTAAGTTTGCGCGAATCGTGCAATGGCGCGGTTGTCTCCAAGCATTTCAACGCCTAAATCATCAATCGTGACTGATATGTGCTGCTTGCCAAGAATGCGATCGCGACGCTTTTCCTGCCATGCCTCGCGGGCAATATTATCGGGAGGGGTGAAATCTTTGGCGTAAAAACCAAGGTAACGCTCGACATCGCGCGCGGACCATGCCGCCGCCCATTGTGTGATCGTCGCCGCCGCAATGGCACGCTCGTCAACCGAAGCCATTGCGCGTACAGCTGGCGTTGAGAACTCAGCGGCGTAACTAATCGGCTTTGGTGCCAACGACTCGGTGCGTGGCGCTTCTGTGACAATGACGCTATCGTTTCGATGACCCGCCATCCATGCGCAAATAACTACCGCGATCGTACACAGTGCACCGACGATTAATATTGGCGTTTTCAGTTGGGTCGTTTGTGGCGATAACATTGGCATGTGTGGCGAACACGCGCGGTTCGCAATAAGGTTCGTTGGATTGGCTGCGTTGATGGGAATATGCATATCGGTCCCATGAGTCGCATTGGCCAAAAAGCGCGGTTCACTCATTGCGCGGGCGGCGCATTCGCGAACCATGGGCGAGAGTTTTTCGACCCGAATTGCCTTATCTAGCTGCCATGGGCGGCCAAATTTGCCCACTGCATTCTCGATTGTTGTCATCAATGACCCTCCCATTTATGCTAGTCATTAGATTTTAAGATGTAACCCCGCGCCGGTCTGTGAGGTTCCACACAAAATTTAACCTGTGCGGCAAAAAAGCAACGCGCGGACAACCAACGTTCACTATTTATACAAATTTACCGGCATTTTGACAACCTCCAGCTATTCCTCACTTATCCCCACCAACCTTTTGCCAACCCCCCAAATCAGTGATCGCTTCAGCCAATATGTTTAACCTAAACCGCCATTTGGCGCGCGGTTCAAAGGCAAAATGCCTGAAACACACCGCCAACATTAGCCTTCTACACGACAACAATCACGCAGTTTGATTTAAAATCATGGGCCAACGTGGTTCACTAATGCCGCTGATTCTATTTATCACCGACACTCACATCACGCCCGTCGGCCCGCTAACCGTTACTTCTCAAGGAAACTTAACATGTCGTCTGCCAATTTCCCTGCTGTTCGCATGGCAATATCGTCAATCATTGCGCTCAGTGCGGTCACAGTGAATCCGGCGGCATTTGCGCAGGACGCCAGCAGCTACAAAACGCCGCCTGCCCCAATGCAGGCGATCGTTGATCAGCTGCGCGCGCCCTCCATTAACCTTAGTCCGCGTCGTGATTTACTGGCCATGGTCAAGACCCCGACGCTACCGAGTATTCGTGAGGTTGCCCAGCCAGAATTAAAGCTAGCCGGTTTGCGTATCAATCCGCGCACCTATGGCCAGAGTCGGTTTTCATTTGGCGAAGACTTGTGGCTGCTCGACATCGAAACACGTAAAGAAATCCGTCTCACCGGATTGCCGCCAAATTTGAAGCTTGCCGATCTGGCATGGGCACCCGACCAGCGCTCGCTTGCGTTTACGCATATTGCTTCACCATCACCTGCGTCAAGCGCCGTTGAATTATGGGTGGTCGATATTGCGCGCAAGTCTGCACGAAAAATCTCTACCACACCGCTAAACTCGGTCTACGGACGCGGCTTCGCGTGGATGTCGGACAGCAAATCGCTGCTGGTGCGTTTACGACCTGGCAATCAGGTGTCGCCACACGCATCCACCGCTGCCGCCAATATTCCGAGTGGGCCGAATAGCCAGGATGCGCGTCCCGAAGGAGGTCAGCGTCAAGTGGTCACACTGCAGGATTTGTTGAAAAACGAAACCGATGCAACAGTCTTCGACCATTACACGCTGGTTCAACCTGCGATCATTGAGCTTGACGGCAAAACCACTTTGCTCGGCGCGCCTGATCGATTTTTGGGCTTAAACGCGTCGCCCAACGGCAAGCTGCTACTCACCCAAGCGATTGATCGACCGTACTCTTATGTGGTGTCGTCGCAATCATTTCCGCGGCGAATTGAAGTGCGCGATTTATCCGGCATCGTCGTTCACACCGTCGCCAAACTCCCGCTTGAAGAAGGCTTGCCTCCCGGTAACGACGCCGTGCGCGCGGGTGTGCGCGACATTAGCTGGCGCGCCGACGCACCCGCCACGTTGGTGTGGGCTGAAGCGCAAGATGGCGGCGATCCGGCGAAGGTAGCGCCCATTCACGATCTTGTATTCATGCATGCGTCACCGTTTACCGACAAGCCGCGCGAACTCATGAAGCTCGCCAGTCGCTATCAAGGCGTGCTTTGGGCGCGCGGCGACTTAGCGATGATTTCAGAGTATTGGTGGAAAACACGTGCCGTAAAAACATGGCGAATTTCGCCCGATGGATCATCCGCGCCCGACCTGATCGCAAGCTATTCAAGCGAAGATCGCTACAACGACCCCGGCAAGCCACAAACACGTACGGACGATGCTGGCAATCAGCGATTGCTGATCGCAAACACGGCCGGTGGCGATGCTATTTTTCTGGGTGGTGTGGGCGCTTCCCCGGAAGGGGATCGGCCATTTATTGACCGCTTAAACCTTGCCACTAAAAAGAAAGAACGCCTGTTTCAATCGGAAGCGCCAAAATTTGAAGACGTCGTTGAGCTGTTGGATAACAACGGCACCCGCCTCCTCACCACCCGCGAATCGCCCACCGAGCGGGCTAATTTTTACGTCCGCGATTTGAGCAAACCGAAAGACGCGCAACTCACACAACTGACTCAATTTCCGCATCCGACACCGCAGTTGGCCAGCGTCGTGAAAGAGCAAATACGTTACAAGCGCGCAGATGGCGTTGATCTCACCGCGACGCTTTATTTGCCGCCTAATTACGACATCAAGCGCGATGGGCCATTGCCGATGCTGATGTGGGCATATCCGCAAGAATTCACCTCGGCTAGTGCTGCCAGTCAGGTCACGTCATCGCCCTATCGCTTCAACAATATTGGCTATTGGGGCCCGCAGGCATTGCTCGCGATGGGCTACGCCGTGCTCGACAATCCTTCAATGCCAATCGTGGGCGAAAACGGTAAAGAAGCCAACGACACTTATCTACCACAGCTTATCGCCAGCGCAGAAGCGGCCATCAATGAAGTCGTACGACGTGGCGTGGCCGACCGTGATCGCATCGCTATTGGCGGCCATTCTTATGGCGCATTCATGACCGGAAACTTGCTCGCACATACGCGATTGTTCCGCGCGGGCATCGCGCGATCCGGCGCTTACAACCGCACCCTGACTCCGTTCGGTTTTCAATCTGAAGAGCGCCCCTTCTGGAAAGCCCAAGCCGTTTACAACGCGATGTCGCCATTCAACTATGCCAACAACATAAAAGATCCATTGCTGCTGATCCATGGCGAACAAGACAATAACGCGGGCACTTTCCCGATCCAGAGCGAACGCTTATTTCAAGCCATCAAAGGCCTCGGCGGCACTGCGCGCCTGGTGATGCTGCCCAACGAAAGTCACGGCTATCGCGCCCGCGAATCTATTTCACACATGCTCTATGAAATGAATTTATGGATGGAAAAATATGTGAAAAACGCACAACCGCGCAGCGCCAGCCCGGAATCAAAATGACCATGCTTCCTCCGCGTTCCTAGAAGGCACGGGGCTATTTCTTTGCGGATTGGCCAACAATCACCAATGCAATTCCACCCAGAATAGCCACCGACGCGATGATAAGACGTGGCGTGGCCGTTTCACCTAAAAATATAATGCCTCCCGCCGCCGCAATCACCGGCACGCTGAGCTGTACCGACGCGGCGGTGGTTGCGGCCAAGCCGCGCAATGCCATGTACCAGATCGCGTAGCCCACACCGGATGCCAGCGCACCGGAAGCAATCGCGTATGCGACACCTGCGGTATCAATTGAAATTGATTGCGGCGCGAACAAGGTCACGCCAATACTCAACGCAATCGTAATTGCCCCTGCACGCAAAAAATTTCCTGCGGTGACGGCAGTGGCATCGCCAGCGCGGCCTCGCTTCCCGAGTAGCGAATAGAAAGCCCATGCAAACCCCGCTGATAGCATCAACGCTGAGCCCAATAACGGCGGCGCGGCCAAGCTGGGCAGCAACAGACCCGCCACGCCAGCAAACGCACACAGCAACCCGCCGCTCTGCATTAAGGTCAAACGCTCACCCCGTTGCAGGCCCGCGCCAATCATGGTGAACTGCACGGCACCGAACAACAGCAACGCGCCGGTTGCAGCCGCCAAGCTGACGTAGGCGTATGAGAAACAGGCCGCGTAAACAAACAACGCCAGAGCCGATGTCCAGTCGCCGTTAAACGTCGTTTGAACGCTATGCGCCTTCTCCCGCAGCTGATCACGAGGCCGTCCGCGCAGTAACTCGCGCAACTGAATCAGCAGCGCCAGCGTCAGGGCGCCCGCGAGGATGCGGATCGAGGTAAAACTGGCGGGATCAATACTGGTTTGTTTGAGTGCCGCACGGCACAGTAATGAATTGCCGGCAAATGCAATCATCGCCAGCGACGTAAATAATAATGTTTGAAAACGTATCATTGAAAAAATGAATCGTAATAGTTCAGCGAAATGCCTGAAACTAAAGCGGCACAGATATCAACAACGCAGTCGTGCCCAATGCAATATTACGCAATACTAATTCCACGTTTGCGTCACAAGCCGCGCTGCGTTTCCCGATACCGACCTGTTGTAGCGTGTTAGATGAGGCGATAAGGCGCTTAACGCCAAACCTGCCGCCTCAACGGCTCTGCCCTGCGCGACATAAGTGAGCGCAAGAATCGCCCGCGCCTCGTCATGCAAAGCGCGGGGATTGTCCGGTTCAAGATGGCGATCAAGCTCGGCACTCAACAGCCGCTCGCTCTCTGCCAATTGCCCAAGTATGCGCAGCGTGCTGCCCAGTTGAATGGATGCACGCGAACGTCGATAGGGGTCTAACGCAGGTGACGCTAACGCAGCCCGATAATAATGCTCGGCCTCTACCTCGAGGCCTGCCCGATCGCGCGCAGACGCGCGCTCAAACAACGCGGCGGCATCTTCGTTGCCGTCGTTGCCGACACGCGCAGTAGTCAGTGCATCAATCGCTGCAACCAAATCATTTGCCCGCATCGTGTCTGCGATTTTCCAAACGGCCGCGATTTTATTTTCCCAATCGTCATTGATATTTCCCATTTGACTATTCTAATGGCAATCTCACGGACCTTCTATAACTGATTTAACGGGATGAATTGGCTTCGCTCGCTGACTCAATTAGGTAAACTGAGTTCACATTCACACGCTTTCAGAAAGAGTAAAAAATGGAAACGCTAGCCGCCGAACGCGCTGCATTCAACCCGTTGATCAGGCCTTACCTGGTCATCACTATCGGTTTTGCGCTACTGTTCACGATCGTGTTTGCGCCACTTGCGATCATCTGGTTTCTGGGCGTTGGGCAGTGGTGGGCGCACCACTATTTCAACAAGCTTGAATGCGAACTGACTGATAAAGCGATTCGCTTTCGTAAAGGGATTTTGGTTCAAGTTGAAAAAACCATTCCACTGGAGAACATTCAGGACGTTACTTTCATTGAAGGCCCGATCCTTCGCCATTTCAATTTGAGCACGCTCAAATTCGAGACCGCAGGGGCCAGTAATGCCCATGACGGCAATATGAAGCTCACTGGGATTATTGGCGCGCAAGCATTCCGCAATAACATTCTCGCCGCTCGCGATATGCTCAAGCAGCGTGGCCAATCATCAAGTCACCAGGTCATGAATCCCGCCGCCGATGCGCAACTCATCGTACTCAAAAGTATTGAAGCGAAGCTGGACGTTATTGCGGCGCAGATGCGGGAAAGAAAATAGCCAATGCGACGACTCACCGCCTGCATTCTTGTTGTTTTCACGACAATTTTTCTGGTGGCGCAAACTCGCGCGCAAATTCGTCCCTATGTTCTGGACGGCACGGAAGTGCATAGCGTACCGTCAAAAATTTTGGCTCGCGATTACGAAATTTTTCGTCAGCCTGCGAGAGCCCTATTCAACGAAAAAAGATGCACAAGATGGCACTACAAAAACCGATGCCCAAAAAATTTATCCGGTTTTATTTGTCACCGATACCAATTATGCATTTCCGCTATTGCGCAGTATTAATCACCGCGTCAGCGATCACGGTGAAAACTTGCAAGAATTCATATTGGTTGCGCTCTCTTACGCCAAAGGCGACAGCCCCACGTTTAGTCGCAACCGCGATTACACACCCACCGCTATTGATCGCAAGAAAACGCGAGCAAGTGAGCAAGACGGCGATGTATATGGTCAGACTGCACAATACCGTCGCTATGTGGCCGAAGCAGTTTTTCCCTACGCGGCGTAACACTTCCGCGCTGATATGAAGCGCAAGGTTTTTGCAGGTCATTCATATGGTGCGTTATTCGGGGTTCACGTGCTGCTGACCTCGCCCACCATGTTTAATGAGTACATTCTCAGCAGTGCGTCGCTATGGTTCGACAAGCGCGTGATGTTTGATGCCGAGCGCCGTTATGCTGCGCTACATATTGATCTACCTGCCAAGGTGCTGCTGCTCACAGGCACCTATGAAACCGTTAAACCGAACGCAAAAAACCGGCGATTCAATAAAAATAACGATATGGTGAACGAGATGAAGCTCGTCGAGCGCCAAATGAAATCCCATCGCTACCCGAGCCTTGCTATTCAATCAGCGGTCATCGCAGATGAAGACCACCTTACGGTTGCGCCCGCGGCCTTAACGCGAGGATTATTGTGGGCTTTTGGTAATCCCTGAGCGTGCCGCCAAGTAAAGGCATTAATTCAACAAAATCATCGCGCTTCACAGCCACTCGTTAAAACTTGAACAAAACCCCAAGCGAATAATTATCAGCATCGAAGGCGCTGCCAAGCGCGCTGCCACCAAGTTTGCGGAAGCGTTCGACTTCAAGTCGCAAGCCGAGATTTTTGCTTAGTTCATATTGCACGCCGAACCCCAATTTTCCGGCTGCCGAGGATTGTGAGGCACCTGCCGTAACCAGATCAATACTGCCGGAGCCACTGAACGCGCCATCAGTTTTCATACGTTGTACACCGACTCTACCCAGCAAAGAAAGCTTGTCGACAATTGGCAGAGTGCCAACTAAATCGAGCCCATAGCCTTTTACTTTAAGCTCGGAGTTAAGGCTGCCGGGAGGCTGCACGTTGGCTTGATAGCTGTATTTGCCAAGATCGGTGTAATTGCCTTCGACAGCCACATAAGGCGTGAATTGGTAACCGAGCTTCAGACCATAACTGGTTGTTTTATCGCTGAGTGACACCGAGGACGAGCTAAATCCCAGGTCAAGCAACTGGCTCGATATATCACCACCGTTAAGACCCGCTTTGGATTGACCGGCAGAGATACCGACAAAAAACTGCGCGCGTGCGTTTGCGGTGGCGGCCAGCAGCAGCACGCAAAGCGCCAAGGGGTATAAATTTTTAAACTTGTTAGTGTTCATATTAAGTCCTCGAAATTGCGCTGCCGCGACTTTCACATCTATTGTTAAATCTTATCGCTGATGTTTGGCCCCAATTGGGTGAAAAAGTTGCGTATTTAAGGTGCTGTTCGCCGCTTGGGTGACTATGCATGCAACGACTGTATTGGAATGCATTTATCGACATTTTCCTGACTATTCGCCTTTAACGACGCCTTCGCGACGCGGATCGGCACCGCCCGCCCAACCGGAACGCGGCTTGACGATCGCGGCTATGCCACTGCGGTTGCCGTCGCTACGTTTGCCATCAAACACGAAGCCGTGAAGACCGGAATTAATATCGCCTACGCTGATGACGTGGCCTTTTGCTTCGAGCCCGGCTTTCAAACTTTCGTTAGGGCTGCCGCGTTCCAGGCTAGTGACGACCGAAGTCTGTGCGCCAAAATTGCCCAGGTTGATTGCGTCCTGAATATTGAGTTTCCAGTCGAGCACGCCAATCAGTGTCTTGGTCACGTACTGGATGATATTGCTGCCCCCCGGTGAGCCGATCACCATTTGTACACGCCCTGCCTGATCAAATACGATGGTGGGCGCCATCGAGCTGCGCGGTCGTTTGCCCGGCTCGACACGATTTGCCACGAGCGCGCCATTCGCTGTCGGCACAAACGAGAAATCAGTGAGCTCGTTATTCAACAAAAAACCGCGCACCATTTGTTTTGCACCAAATGCGGATTCGATGGTGGTGGTCATTGTCACCACATTGCCATTGCGATCCGTGATCGACATATGCGAGGTGCCTGGTAAATCGGCTGACTGATCTGCCGACAGCGGCCGACTGACACCCGGTGGCATGCCCGCGCTAGGCGCGCCCATGCTGCGCGAGAGATTGATTATTTGAGCGCGCGATTTTAAATAGGTTTTATCCAGCAAACCGGTCATCGGCACTGCGAAAAAGTCAGGATCAGCCATATACAACGCGCGATCTGCGTACGCCAGCCGATAAGCTTCCGAAATAAGGTGGGTCGACTCCACCGTTTGCGCGCCGAGCGAAGCCACATCAAAATTTTCCAGCATGCTCAGTGTCATCAGGGCGGTGGCCGCCGAGCTGGGCGCACCCATTGTGCAAATATTCCACTGTATGCGATAGGTCACACAAACAGGATCGCGTTTTTTGGCCTGATATCCGCTGAGATCGGCTTCACTCAACAGGCCTGGATTACTCGGATGATTGCGCACTGCAGCGACCATATCGCGCGCTATCTCGCCCTTATAAAAGGCATCGGCCCCGCCCGCGGCGATGGCGCGAAAAGTCGCGGCAAGATCGGGGTTTTTGAGAATCGAACCGACCGCTTTTGGCGTGCCATCTGCGTTATAGAAATAAGCCGGTGCCTGCAAAGGCTGCGCGTTCAATTTCGGTTCTGACGATTGCGTGGCATCGCCCGACGTTGCTGAAAATAAGCGCCCGCTTATCGGGAAGCCTTGTTCACACAGGCGAATCGCGGGCTCAAACAATTTGGCCCAAGCGAGCTTGCCTTTTTCTTTATGCGCCAACTCCAGCATGCGCAGCACGCCCGGCGTGCCGACCGAGCGACCGCCCACACGAGTGGCGAATGAAAGCGGCGCGCCTAATCCGTTTAGAAATAAATTACCGGTCGCCGCAGCAGGCGCGGTTTCGCGGCCATCGTAGGTTTCGAGTTTTTTATTTACTGCATCGTAATGCAACATGAACGCGCCACCACCGATGCCTGACGATTGCGGCTCTACCAGATTAAGCACCATTTGCACCGCAATCGCGGCATCAATGGCCGCCCCACCGGCGCGCAGCATCTCAATACCTGCATCAACGGCCAGTGGGTTAGCAGCAATCACCATATCTTTATTGGTGAGCACCAGCTGCTTGGGCATCCAGCCTGACGGCAATTCAGGCGGGTTCTGCGCATCGGTCGCGCAGCTCGCCGAAAACATCATGGCCGCCAGTAAAAAACTCGACGCATGGGTCCGGGCGGTGAAAGGCCGCCATACCGATGCGCTAAGCGCCATTGGCATAGCGTCGCGTAGATCAGGTTTCATTAGCGACACGCTGTACGAACCAGAGCGGCGTGAAGGTACGCTCGATGGGAGATACGTCACCAGATACATGATCAGAGTTACAAGAAGTCGTGATGTGCATGAACGCTCCTGACGCGCGGGTATTGCAAGTTGAATTATTGTGCTAAATTTTTGCACCATCGATTATGTGCATCATCGATTATGTAAACCTGAGAGTATGCAATTGCTTTGCGTGTGTCAATGCAGGCGTATTTCGCAAAACCGAAACCCTAGCATTGACGAGCATCTTCAAGTCTTTTTGTGTCAAACGCCTCGCTGATATTCACTCTACAGAAAAATAGTCGAATCCACTATGGATTTTATTACCGGTCTTCAAAACAACTTTTTATCGAATTTGTACGCTCGATTTAAATTGCGCGCTAACCGCGTTGCAGCAACAACCCTTTCAAATAATCGCCTTCGGGAAAATTAAGCGCGATCGGATGGTCTGCACCACCGCTCAAATGCTTGATGATTTGCGCATCCACATTCGCATCCAAAGCCGCGCCGGCAATGATCTTTTGAAACAGTTCGGCAGAGATGCCGCCCGAGCAGGAAAACGTCATCAAGCGCCCGCCATCGCGCAGCAATTTAAGTCCCAGCAAATTAATGTCTTTGTAGGCGCGCGCCGCTTTTTCGGCATGCTGCGCGGTCGGTGCAAATTTGGGCGGATCCAGAATAATCAGATCAAACGACCGGCCCATATCGCGCAATTTCCGCAGCGCCGCAAAAACATCGGCCTCCCAAAAGTCAGCCTTGCTTGCATCGCTGCCTACATCAATATTATTGAGCACGAGATTGCGTTTTGCCATCGCCAGCGCCGGGCCTGAACTGTCAATGGACAAGACTGACTTCGCGCCACCGGCCAGCGCGGCTGCACTCATGGCGCCCGTGTAGCAAAAGCAATTCAGCACATCCAGGTGTTGGGCGAGCGAACGTGTTAACGCCCGGTTTTCGCGCTGATCGAGATAGAAGCCGGTTTTGTGGCCCGCAACGATATCGACCGCGATGTGTAAGCCATTTTCTTCGATCACGACGTCGCCCGCCAAGGTGCTGCCCGCGATCAAGCCGCATCGAATCGGCAGGCCTTCCAGCGCACGTACGTCGGCGTCGCTGCGTTCGTACACCGTCGCGGCCCCGGTCTCTTCGAGCAGCAAACGGGCCAGCAATTCGCGTTGAGGCTCCATGCCGGCGGTGAGAATCTGCAGCACAATCACGCCGCCATATTGATCCGCAATCATGCCCGGCAACTGATCCGATTCCGCATGAATCAGACGCATCGCATTGGTCTCGTTGCGGAGCGCGGCGCGGCGTTTAATGGCCTGACGAATACGCGCCCGAAAAAACGCCTCGTCAATAATGTCTGCCTCAGCGAACGACAGCGCCCGAGCCACGATCTGCGATTGGGCACTGTAGCTCGCATATGCAAGGAATCGTCCGTCTTCCGCGACCAACTTGATAATCTCGCCAGACGCGGCGTCATTACTGGATTTGACGGCGCCTGAAAACACCCAAGGATGTTTACGCAATAACGACTTTTCACGACCTTGTCTGATAATAATTTTCTTCATGCCCGCATTGTACCGATGGCCGCCGCACGGCGCGCGCGGCATGTGACGTGCATGCAACCATGTCATGCCCATCACGGCTTTCATGTCAACGATGGGCCGCTCCAAACGTCCTTATAAACGCCTTCGTAAACGCCTTCGCTATAATTAGCGGATGAATCCAGATCACCGCAAAGAAGCAAGTGACCTCATGCATCGCCCCATTCGCAGCTTTGTGCTGCGCCAAGGCCGTTTGTCCACCGGACAATCACGCGCGGTTGAAAACATCGGACCCCGCTTGGTCATCCCCTACACGCCCACCGTGCTTGACTATAAGAATGTGTTTGGCCGCGCCGCGCCAACGATTGTTGAAATTGGTTTCGGCATGGGCCACACGACTGCAGACATTGCCGCCTCATTGCGCGACAAAAATTTTATCGGCGTAGAAGTACACACGCCCGGTGTGGGCAGTTTGTTAAAAATGGCCGATGAGCGAGCGCTGGATAATTTGTGCATCGTGCAACATGACGCAGTGGAGGTGTTGCAGCACATGATCGCGGATAACTCACTTGCAGGCATTCATATTTTCTTCCCCGACCCGTGGCCTAAAAAGCGTCACCACAAGCGGCGTTTGATTCAAGCGGGCTTGGTGGATTTATTGACACAAAAACTGCAGCCGCACGGCATTATTCATCT
>JANYGV010000118.1 GCA_025359285.1 Burkholderiales bacterium | reverse complement strand
TTTATCCCGCAACTCCCGCCGCAAAATCTTCCCCACATTGCTTTTCGGCAGTGATTCGCGAAACACGATCGTTCGCGGGCATTTGTAGGCGGTCAGATTCTTTCGGCAATATTCCATGACTGCCGCCTCGGTTAGCGCGGGATCCTTTTTGACGATGAAAAGTTTGACGGCCTCTCCCGTTTTTTCGTCAGCTACACCAATCACCGCGCATTCCATCACGCCGGGTAGTGAGGCAATGACGTCTTCAATTTCGTTCGGATACACATTAAAGCCAGAGACTAAAATCATGTCTTTTTTGCGGTCAACAATTTTGACGTGACCGTTAGGCAGCATGATGCCGATATCGCCTGATTTGAAGAAGCCGTCCTGAGTCATGACTTTCGCGGTTTCGTCCGGGCGCTGCCAGTAGCCGCGCATCACTTGTGGCCCGCGAAGACAGATTTCGCCGGGCTGGCCTAATGCCACTTCGAGTTCGGCGTCGTCGCGGATCGAGACTTCGGTGCTGGGCATCGGCATGCCCACATCACCGTTGAAGCTTTTATTCATCACCTCGTTACAGGTCGCACCCGATGAGGTCTCCGTCAGGCCGTAGCCTTCTACGATCGGCACGCCGGTGATGCTCAGCCATTTTTCTGCGACCGCCCGCTGCACCGCCATGCCGCCGCCGTTTGACACCCGCAGCTGGCTGAAATCGAGCGTTGCAAATGCGGGATGGTTAATGAGCGAATTAAACATCGTATTGACGGCGGGAAAAACATGAAATTTATATTTGCGCATGGTTTCAATCATGCCGTCGATGTCGCGCGGGTTGGTGATGAGCACACAATGGCCGCCCAGCTTGATCGACAGCCACATGCAGGTCACTAAGCAAAAAATGTGATACATCGGCAGCGCGCAAATAACGATGGGCGACTCCGGAGGCGGGCCTTTGCTTTGGTCTTCCATGCCGGGTTTGAGCCATTCTTCCGACACGATCGCGTTCCCGAAAATATTCGCATGAACCAAGACCGCGCCTTTTGAAACGCCCGTGGTGCCGCCGGTGTATTGCAGGAATGCAATGTCTTCGGGGCCGAGTTGCGGCTTGACCAGATTGAGGCTTTTGCCTTCGCGGATGGCTTCGTTAAAGCGTACGGAACCGTGCAGACTGAACGGCGGCACGATTTTTTTTATTTTGCGTAAAACAAAATTGGTGATGAGGCCTTTCGGAAAACCGAGCAGGTCGCCAATCGAGGCCAGCACCACCTGTTTGATTTTTGTTTTGGGCAGCACAGCTTCCAGCGTGGGCGCGAAGTTTTCAAGGATGATGATGATTGCGGCACCCGAATCGTTGAGCTGATGCTCCAGCTCGCGCGGTGTGTAGAGCGGATTGATATTCACCACCACACACCCGGCGCGCAATACCGCCAAGATTGCAACCGGGTATTGCAATATGTTGGGCATCATCAACGCCACGCGTGCACCTTTTTGCAAGCCTTTTGATTGCAGCCAGGCGCCAAGTGCAGTCGACAAGCTATCCACGTCGCGGTAGGTCAACGTTTTATCCATGCAGGTATAGGCGGGATGCTGGGGATATTTCTGAAAGCACTCTTCGGCCATTGCCGGTAGCGAGGTGTAGGTCGTCAGGTCAACGTCGTGAGCGACCCCTTTCGGATAATGCTGTAACCACCATCTGGGTTTGAGTATCGTTGTGGTTGCGCCTGTGCTCATCATTATCTTCCCCGAGTTTTCTTATTTTTGTTTATCTGTGGCGAGCTAGTTTTTTTTCGGCAAGTATTTTCCGAGCTCCATTTTCGCCAGCGACGCACGATGTACTTCATCGGGCCCGTCGGCCAGCCGCAAAATTCGCGCCCAGGTGTAGGCATAGGCCAGCGGGAAATCTTCGGTCAACCCCGCGCCGCCGTGCGCCTGCATTGCCCAGTCGATAATTTGTTGCGCCATATTGGGGGCGACAATTTTTATCATGGCAATTTCTGCTTTCGCGACCTTGTTACCGGCGACGTCCATCGTATGCGCGGCTTTGAGGGTGAGCAAACGCGCCTGGTCAATCATGCAGCGGGATTCGGCGATGCGCTCGTGCCACACACTTTGTGCGGCAATCGGTTTGCCAAACGCGATCCGTGAACTAAGCCGCGTACACATAAGCTGCAGCGCGCGTTCGGCCAGACCAATCAGCCGCATGCAGTGATGAATGCGGCCCGGCCCCAAACGGCCCTGTGCGATTTCAAAACCGCGTCCTTCGCCGAGCAGCATATTGGTGGCCGGTACCCGCACCTGGTCAAAATTAATTTCGCAATGGCCGTGCGGCGCATCGTCATAACCGAATACCGGCAGCGGGCGCATCACTGTCACTCCCGCCGCGTCGGCGGGCACCAGAATCATCGATTGTTGCGAATGCGTATTGGCGTCTGGATTGGTTTTGCCCATGACGATATAGATTTTGCAACGAGGGTCGCCCGCGCCTGAAATCCACCATTTGCGGCCATTGATCACGTAATCATCGCCGTCTCGGGTAATACGGGTGGCGATGTTGGTCGCGTCTGATGACGCCACATCGGGCTCCGTCATCGCGAATGCAGAACGAATTTCGCCATTCAATAACGGCGTCAGCCATTGCTGCTGCTGTTCGGGCGTACCGTATTGGGTCAGCACTTCCATGTTGCCGGTATCGGGCGCCGAGCAATTAAACACTTCTGGCGCCCAATGCACGCGACCGGTAATCTCGGCCAGCGGCGCGTATTCCAGATTGGTTAATCCCGCGCCATGCTTGCCCGGCATGAATAGATTCCAAAGTCCTGCTGCCTTCGCTTTGGGCTTTAATTCATCCAGCAATTGCACCGGCGTCCAGCGCTTACCAGCTTTGGTGTTGGCCTCAATATCGTCATGAAAACGTTGCTCGTTTGGCAAAATATGTTCGGCGTAAAACGCTTCCATGCGGGCTTGCAGTGCAATGGTTTTAGGGGAATAACTGAAATCCATTTGAATGCTTTCTAAATTACGGGTGAGCCAATTTCTTGGCGACGGCATATCCTAATTCAGCCAGCGGCCGCGCGGCTTTTCCCATCGCGACCGCCTGCTCTGAAGCCGCTGTCCCATCGACCACGCGCTTCATAATGCCCTGCAAAATGCCCGCCATGCGAAACATGTTGTAGGCCAAATAATAATCAAAGTTTTCAATGCTACCCTCGCGACCGGTGCGCTCGCAATATGTCGCGATATAGCTTTTGATTGACGGAATGCCGAGCGCGTTCAAGTCCAGCCCGGCCAATCCGCGAAACGCAGCAGGTGGCACATGCCACGTCATGCAGTGGTAGGCAAAATCGGCAAGCGGATGCCCGAGCGTGGAAAGCTCCCAATCAAGAATCGCCAAAATGCGCGGCTCGGTGGGATGCAAAATCAGGTTATCGAGTCGGTAATCGCCATGCACAATACTGGTTTCCTCCCCTTCCGGAATATGCTGCGGCAGCCAATCGATTAAAAAATCCATCGCCTCGATTTTTTCGGTTTCAGACGCGCGATATTGCTTGGTCCAGCGTGCAATCTGTCGTTCAAAATAATTGCCCGGACGCCCGTAATCCGCCAAACCGATAGCCGCGTAATCGACGCGATGCAAGCGCGCGATTACCGAATTCATTTCATCAAAAATAGCGCTGCGTTCAGCGCCGCTCATGCCCGGCAAAGCAGGGTTCCACAGCACGCGACCTTCAACCATTTCCATCATGAAGAATGCTCGGCCAATCACGGATTCATCCGTACACAATGCGACCGTTTTCGGCACGGGAATACCAGTATTTGCAAGTGCCGACATGACCGCATATTCACGCTCAATCGCATGTGCCGACGGCAATAACTTTGCTGCCGGGCCGGGCTTGGTACGCATCACGAACGAACGCGTTGGCGTCGTTAATTTGAACGTCGGGTTCGATTGGCCGCCTTTGAATTGCTCTACGGCAATCGGCCCAAACGCCGCGCCAGTGCTAGTGTTTAGCCATGCTATTAGCGCCTCGATATCAAATGCATGTTGCTTGGACACGGCTTTCGTACCTCTGAAATGATCAAAGTTTTGGGCCCCGGTAGTTTTATCTGACATATGCCTTTCCTTTAACGTTAGCTTAAGCCTTGTTGCGATATTTTTCGTATTGTTCGTAAAGCGCTTCCATCGTCGTTTTCCGGGTCTCGATTTGTAAATAATCGGTGGGCGAAATATTCATCGCGCGCATCACCACATCGCCGCGCTTGTCGCCTACATCGATCGCGTTGATACACGCTGGCGCTTGCGCCAGACTGCCCAGCATCAGGCGCTGTCCCGACACCAGATACGACAATATGGCGCGATTCACGCCGCCGTGCAGCACCAGCAGCGCAATATCCCAATGGCTATCTGCGCGCAATTGATCGACTTCTGGAATCACCCGATCCAGCAATTCGCCGACTGATTCGCCACCCAGAAATCGCGCGCTCTCGCTCACGTTGCCATCGAACACATCGTGGAAAGCCGAGCGCAATTGCGACGCCGGAATATCGCCTAATTTTCCACCCTTGATTTCTTCAAGCGATGGTTTCGTTTCAATATTAATTTGCTGACCCGTGCCGCGCAGAATATGTTCTGCGGTCTGCACGGTGCGCAACAAGCCGCTGACGATCACGCGATCAAATTTAATCCTGTGCTTTGCAAATAGTTCCCCTGCCGCCTCGGCTTGCTTGATTCCATGCAGATTCAACGGCACTGTATCGGGTGGTACGGGCTTTCCCGCGTCGTCAAAGTAAGTCACGCTGCCGTGACGCATGATGAAAAGTCGGCGTCGGTTTGCGTCTTTCGGGATCATCAGATTTTTACTTTGCCGCTAAGAATTTGTGCATACATGACCCAATCGCCGATGAAGCTGTAAAGCGGATATTTGAATGTGGCCGGGCGATTATGTTCGAAAAAGAAATGGCCGATCCATGCGAAACCATAACCGCAAAACAGCGCCAGAAACAACCAGTAAGGATTGCCGGTATAAAGCGTTACGCCGACAACGGCCAGCGTCAACGTGGAGCCCACAAAATGTAATCGGCGACAAATCAGATTCACATGTTGGCCCAGATAAAAAGGGTAGAAGTCGCGAAAAGTATTGAAGCGCGATGTTAACTTTGAAGAATCAGATGATTGAGGCTCAGACATGTTGGAAAGCTCCTCTTGTGAAATACAAGTTTTATGTTTCTGTAGTTTAAGCGCAAAAAAAACCCCCGCACACTGGCGAGGGTTTTTAATATTACGGATGATAATTTTAGTTAGGTTTTACGCCTAGCGCCTTCACCGTTTCGATATTCAGATACGGATCAACCGGCAGACTCTTGGCGATCTGAAATGAATTAACCGCGCTCATTGTTTTCGCCTTAATGCGACCGTCAATCGGTCCAGGGTCATGGCCTGCCTCTTTCAGCGCACGCTGAATATCCATAATGCGCGTCGGGGTGGCATTGGTTTCGCAGAGTATCGAGCGCCATTCTGTACGCGCGTCGCTGACTTTCACGGTCTTGGTAATGCTGGTGTAAAGCGCGGGAACATCAACTGAATTTTCCTTCGCTTCTTCCACCACTTTGGTGACTTTCACAGTACGGTATTCGGCAGGAATATCCACCTCACGTGTGCTGGCGGCGACATCAACAACAGAGCGTGTAACCGTCTTGAACACGGCCGGAATTTCTACATCACGAGTCGTTGCGGGCGTATCCACCACCTGACGTGCAACCGTTTTATAGACGGCAGGTACGTCGATGTCGCGCGTCGACGCGGGGGTCTCCACGACCTGACGTGTCACGGTTTTGTACACGGCCGGAATTTCCACATCACGCGAGCTCGCTGGCGTATCGATGATCTGGCGCGATACTGTTTTGTACACGGCTGGAATCTCGGTATCCTTGGTGCTGGCAGGCGTATCCAGCACTTGACGGCTTACCGTGCGATACACCGCGGGTACGTCGATATCACGGGTAGAAGCCGGTGTCGCAATCGCTTGACGCGTAATCGTTTTTGATTCGCCAGGAATGTCGATTTCGCGCGTTGATGCGGGCTGGTCAACCACACGGCTGGTCACGGTTTTAAATACCGCTGGCACATCGATTTCGCGGGTTGATGCAGCAGAGTCGATCACCTGACGTGAAACTGTTTTATAGACCGCCGGAATCTCGATTTCGCGGGTCGATGCGGGCTGGTCCAGCACAGAGCGTGTGGCGGTACGGAATTGCGCCGGGATCTGGATTTCACGCACATAGGCGAAGGCTGCGTTATTCACATTGGCTTCGCTGCTTGCTCCAGCACCTGCTCCCGATCCTGTTGCTGCACCGCCTGCTTTAGTGCCTCCTTTAGCGCCTGCTTTGCTGTCGGCGCTGAGGGCGGGGGCCGGCACAATCGCTTCGCCGTTGGGTCCTGCGGTGACACGGCCTTCTGCGGTGACGGTATAGCCTTTTGCTTTCAGCGCATCCAGATCAATCACTTGGCGCTTGACGGTGCGGAATTCTGCCGCAACATCGATTTCGCTGGTGGATGATTTCGTATCCGCCACCTGCCGGGAAACGGTGGCGTATTGGGCAGGGATGTCCACTTCGCGGGTCGATGCTGGCGTCTTCACAACACGTTTGGTGATGGTCTGGAATTGCGCAGGAATTTCGACCAGACACATCACGTCATCGTCAAGGCTCATGCTTGGGTCGATTTCTGTCGATGCCGTATCGTCTGCCGTGCTGTTAGCCACGGTGCCAGCCGCGGCTTTGGTCAGCTTGGCTTTTTTGCTCTTTTTCGCTTTCTTACCTTCAGTCGCAACATAGTCTTTTACGGTCGTGACTTGCTTGGCTTGCGAGAGCCAGACAGAGCCACGCTTCCATGTCGTGGTGGCATCGCTGATTTTGATCTGTTCGGTCACATCTTCATAAACAGCCGGTACCACCTCGAGACGCTTGCTGGCAGCGCTCACCAATACGCGCTCGTCAACAGTCTTGAAGGTGCCTTGCTGCGCCTGCAAACGCTTTGAAGCAGGGCGGACTTCGATCTGCTCGGTGATTGTTTTATACGCTAATGGAATCGGCTCATAACGCACGCTGGCCGGGCGCACTTCAACTTGCTCGGTCACGGTTTTATAGGTGGCCGGAATCACTTCGAGGCGTCGGGATGCGGGACGCTCTTCAACTTGCTCGCTCACTGCTTTGTACGTTGCGGGCACAACTTCAACGCGCTTCGAGGCCGCGCGTACTTCGATTTGCTCAGTCACGTTTTTGTATGTGCCCGGGATAACTTCCAGGCGTTTGCTGGGTGCTTTGACTTCGATAGTTTCTGATGCTGTTTTAAATGTCGCCGGAATAATTTCCATGCGCTTTGATTCTGGCTTCACCAACTCCTGCTCTTGCACCGTCTTGAAGGTGGCGGGGATAACTTCCGTGCGCTTCGATGCAGGCTGTACCAGCACCTGCTCGCTCACGGTTTTGAAAGTAGCAGAAACCGGAATTGAGCGCTTGGATGCGGGCGAAATTTCAACCTGTTCAGTCACAGTTTTAAACGTCGCGGCAACGGTTTCAAAACGTTTACTAGCGGCCTTTACCAATACTTCCTCGCTCACAGTTTTGTAGGTGGCAGGGACGGGTACAGCGCGCTTGGATGCAGGTGAAATTTCAACTTGCTCGGTCACGGTTTTGAATGTGGCGGGAATAATTTCGACGCGTTTGCTGGCCGCGCGAAACAGTTCTTGTTCATCTACTGTGCCCATTTTGGCGGGGATGAAACTTGAACGTTTGGTGGCCGGTGCGCGCATGACCTGCTCAGAAACGGTATCAAATTTGGCAGGTGTCACCACGCGCGCGTAGCATTCACCCGCTTTTGGTGTGGGTGGGCCGTCGGCTGCGGGTGTGGACTGAGCACTAACAACGGTGCCCGCAAGTGCTGCGCTAACGGCGACAGCGATTCTGGAAAAATTTGGCAATTTCATTTACTTCCCCTTAAAGTTTAAAAAGATTACTGCTAACGCTTTTGTATTTACTTCCATGCGCCGGGCAACATTTCATAACGTGATTTTTTATTTTTTAAAATTGAGATCGTTTCTAATATCGTTTGTGCTTTGACGCTCGTGACTTAACAATTCTGAACAAAAGTGAGATAAATAAAACTAAAGTAAGGCACGAGCCATGTGTGCAGCTAGTAGCGTTTTTGCTTTCGTCTGAATAAATTATGTGCTTGACAAGCCTGAAACGGAAGTGGAATGTCAAGGCAAAATCGCACAACCAATCAGAAAAATGTGTAATAAGTGTTTCGTACGAGTTGCAGGTCTGGCGCGATTGTTTCAGGTACGTGTCTAAATTAGTGCGTATTTGCATGCACAGCTTTTAAGTCGTTAAAAATACAAAAATTTATTCAGTAGATTAGCGTGATTTCCTCGATTCAACTTTAATTTACTGCGCGTCATTGAAAGTCATTAAGCGTTCACGCGCAAGCGCCGGACGCCCGCTAAAAATTCTCGAAAATTCATATGTGAACATTCGTGAATCGCGCCCGAATCAGGGTTTTCTGCTGCAATTTGCGGTGCGCGATGTGACCCATAGCGAATCGCAATGTAAGCCTCAATCAACGGTTGTACTTTTTTGCCAAGCTCGGGATGCATTGTTTTTACGCGCTGCAAAAAATCAATTGGGCCCTCGTTGGGTGCGCGTGAAACGCCCGCCTTGGCGAGCTTGGCGCACAACCGGTCATACGTGGCTAGGACAGGATCTTTACGAACGCGATAAATGCGCAGCAATAAAAACAGGCCAATTAAACTGCTAGTGGAAATCACGCCAATAATCAGCCAGCGCACCAGCATCGTCCAATCGACATTCGGCATGCCGAGATTTTCAAACATGCTGCGCTGCTTGTCTGAATTGAAGCCCACCACCCATTTATTCCATTGACTGTTGACCGCGTCCCACGAGAATCGCATCTGCCGCAACAAGCCCAGCTTGTCGGCATCCATCAGATTATTAAATATGCCCTGTGGCCCCAATGCGGCGCTCATGCCGCGGTTAATCCGTAGCGGAGAAACCGCCGAGGTGGGATCAACCCGCAGCCAGCCCAGATCGTCAAACCACACCTCCGACCACGCATGGGCATCGGCTTGGCGCACCACCAGTTGGCGCGTAATGGGATTCACCTCGCCGCCTTGGTAGCCGGTGACCACACGCGCCGGGATACCCGCCGCGCGGAGCAGCAAGACAAAGCTCGACGAGTAGTGCTCGCAAAAACCCTGTTTGGTGTCGAATAAAAATTCATCCATCGGGTTATCGCCCAGTAGCGGTGGCTCTAAGGTGTAGGTGAATTGCGCGTTGTAAAGTTTTAAAAGTGTGTCGACCAATATTTTCGGGTCACCATTTTCAGCCGCGAGTTTCTTGCCATACGCAATCGTGCGCGGATTCAGCGTGTCGTCGTAGGCCAGATAGGCGTTGCGCTCGCGTGGCCGCAGCGCAGCACCCGCGCGGTAGCGCAAATACGACGCCATGTCATAGGCCATCAGGCTGGTGACGGGTGAACGCGCACGCATCTGAAAATCGGCCAGAAATACCGAATCAGGTGCCGCCATACTCGGCAGATCAAGTGCGAATAACCAAGGCTTGTTGTGCGGCTGTAATGTCACCCGATATTGGGTGAGCGCGCCTTGCGGCTCGTAATTAAGTTTCGGCGTTTCGGCGACCTGCAGCGGCTGCCACGATTTGCCGACTTGCCGCCCCAGCACCGGCCCGCGCCAATACAAATCCTGATTTTCCGGCACCGCGTTTTCAAAATCGACGCGGAACGCGACCTCGTCCGATAACGATAATTTGCTGATGTCGCCGGGCGACATGTTATCGCCCAAGCCAGAGATGGCGCGGTTCTCCTGCGGCATGGTCCACAGCGGCCCCGAGATGCGCGGGAATAAAAAAAACAGTACAAACATCATCGGCACGGCCTGCAGCAATAGCCACGCCGAGGGCACCACGCGCTCGCGCACCGTGGCTTCGGTACCAATCCGATTAAAGCCGATCAAGGTCGCGACAAAAAGCCACACGCAAATCAGCATGTAGGCGCCCATGAAAATGGTTTGCGAGTAGAGGAAATTGGTCATCGCCAGAAAGAAGCCCAGAAATACGACCAGCATCGCGTCGCGTTTCATTTTCATTTCCAATACCTTCAGGCACAGCATCGCCACCAGCAAAGTCACGCCCACTTCACGGCCAAACAAACGCTTATATTCAAAATACGCACCGGCTGTCACCGCCAACGCCAATGCCGCCATCACCCACCACGCCGGTGCACGCAGGCCGCGCCGCGCAATCCAGAAGCGCCACAGCCCCGCCGACACGCATACGGCCGTGACCCAAACCGGCAAGCGCGCCGTGTGCGGCGCGATCACGAAGGCGAGTGCGGCCAGCAGCCAGGTGATGTTGTTTAAGGTGAGGGCGGTTTGGTTGAGCATAGGTTATGTATTACGAGCAAGAACGCGAACTAGGTTTAATAGATTATGGCCAAGATTGTTGTGCGGTTGGATAATGTTGTTGCATCTGCTGGTTGGTATGATGGGGACTTGCAAGCTGCTGCTATTTGACGAGCAAGAACGGCTATGTTTTCATTAATGCAGTCACCAAATTGTTTCGCGGTTAAAGCCCTTCTGGCACT
>JANYGV010000044.1 GCA_025359285.1 Burkholderiales bacterium | reverse complement strand
GCCAGCTCAGGAAAATTACCCGCTTCCGACATCATCAGTTTGGTAATCCCACCCAGCTTGGTTGAGCCGATTTGCTCCCACCAATCATGCACCAGCTCGCGTAGCACATCGGTGGTCGGGCCGGTGTGGGCGCGCACGCGTTCCTCTGCTTCAGCGATGCGCGAGACAATGCCTTCGCGCACCACGCCTTTGAACAAATCTTCCTTGCTATCAAAATAAAGATAGAGCGTGCCTTTCGACACGCCCGCCCGCTTGGCAACATCATCCAGCCGCGTTGCCGAAAAGCCGCGTTCGACAAATAATTCCAGCGCGGCGGTTGCGAGCTCGCCCGGACGTGCGTCTTTGCGACGTTCCCAGCGCGGTTCGATAAATTTTGGGGCGGTACTCATGACATTTCATAAATGACTAATTGGTCATTAAGATACGCCTGTTTCTGAACCGCGTCAACTTTAGCCCTTTGTCCACAACCTAATCCAACGTCTGCCGGTATCGTCTCATCGCTACTGTGCCTGCCACCAGCATAAATAAGCCAATCGGCCACAGCTCGGGCACGATGTCGGCGAAACCATTGCCTTTCAATAAAATACCGCGCACGATGCGCAGAAAATGCGTCAATGGCAGCACTTCACCCAGCACTTGCGCCCAATCGGGCATGCCGCGAAACGGAAACATAAATCCTGATAGCAGCATGGACGGCAGGAAAAAGAAAAACGTCATTTGCATCGCTTGTAACTGATTTTTGGCAATGGTGGAGAACGTAAAACCCACAGACAAATTCGCGGCGATAAACACAATCAGCGCCAACGATAGCAACAGCAAGCCGCCGACAATTGGCACACCGAAAATAAGTTTTGCGGCAATCAAAATAATGGTCACTTGGGCGTAGCCCACCATAATGAAGGGCGCGATCTTGCCCGCCATTACTTCAATCGGGCGCACCGGGGTGGCGAGCAAATTTTCCATTGTGCCGCGCTCGCGTTCACGGGTCATGGCGAGCGACGTCATCATGATCATGGTCATGGTGAGAATCACGCCCATCAAGCCCGGCACGATGTTGTAGCGGGTAATGCCTTCGGGGTTGTAGCGCCGCTGGATGCGAAGATCTATCGGCAGCTCGACTGATTTCAGCGTTGCCAGCGTGCCGGTAAGCTCTCGATCCATCACCTGCTTGATCGTTTGGTTGACCGTGGCGAGCGCGTTGCCGGTGGCCGACGGATCAGTCGCATCGGCTGCCATCAGTAATGATGGACGTTCGCCACGCTGTAGCTGTCGCGAAAAATCGGCGGGAATAACCAGCACGAATTGCACCTCGCCTAATTTCAACAAGCGATCCGCCTCGGCTTCACTCGCGGCACGATGCGTAAATTTAAAATATTGCGAATTCTCCAAGCCCCGCACCAGTGCTCGCGAAAACGGGCTTTCATCATTGATGACGACCGCAGCCGGCAAGCCTTTGGGATCGGTATTGATGGCGAAGCCGAACAACACCAATTGAATAATTGGCACGCCCACAATCATGCCAAAAGTGAGCCGATCACGCTTCATTTGCACGAATTCTTTGAGCAGCACGGCGACAAAACGATGCCAGGAAAATAGGCCACCCGGCATGCTCAAAATGCTCGAGGCGCTCATTGATAATTATCCGTGGCTGAATTCATCAGACCGATAAATACGTCCTCCAGACTGGGCTCAATTTTTATCCAGCGATAATCAGCTTGATCGAAATACGGCTTAAGCGATAAATCCAGCAGCGCGGCATTTGCACCGCTGACATGCAGGGTCGCCCCAAAAGGCACCACCATCGCGACACCCGGCACGCTACGCAGCGATTTTGCCAGCGCATGCAGGCTAGCACCCGTTGCAGACCAGGTGGTAAGGCCGGATTGTTGAATAAGCTCAGTCGCTGTGGCGTTCGCGAGCAGCTTGCCATAGGCGATGTAGGCAAGACGGTGGCAACGCTCGGCCTCGTCCATGTAGTGGGTGGAGACAAGCACAGTTAAGCCGTCTGCGGCAAGATCATGAATCTGATCCCAAAATTCACGTCGAGCTTTAGGGTCAACCCCGGCAGTGGGCTCATCAAGCAGTAAAAGTTTTGGGTCGTGCAACAAGCATGCGGCGAGCGCAAGCCGCTGTTTCCAACCACCTGAAAGTGAGCCGGCCAGTTGCGTGCGGCGCGTGCTGAGCCCGAGTCGCGCCAAGGTTTCGTCAACGACTTTGTTACGATCAGCGACGGCATAAACACGCGCAATAAAATCAAGGTTTTCGGCAATCGATAAATCTTCGTAGAGCGAAAATTTTTGCGTCATGTAGCCGACTTGCCGTTTAATCTGCATCGCTTGTTTGCGAATATCAAATCCCAAACACTGGCCCTCGCCTGCATCTGGTGTGAGGAGGCCACAAAGCATGCGAATAGTCGTGGTCTTGCCGCTGCCGTTGGGGCCCAAGAATCCATAAATCTGACCACGCTCGACACGTATCGAAAAATCATCGACAACAGTACGGTCGCCGTATTTCTTAGTAAGGCCCTTCACATCAATCACCGCATCTACAAGCGGCTTTTCAGCAGAAAATGGCTGAATAGCCTTGCCAGTGGCTGAGTTTGAAGTTGTAATTTTAGCATTCATGGTTTTATTTCCACGGGCTGGCCGGGATGTAGCTTCACTGCGTCGTCCATGCTGGTGCGTGCCTCAACCATAAACACCAGGCTCGCGCGATTTTCTTTGCTGTAAATAAGGGGGGAGGTGTATTCGGCTTGTGACGCAATGTAAGTAATTCGTGCCGCCAGAGGCTGACAACCGTCGCACGTCACGCTCACATTTTGGCCAATTTTCAATGTGCCGAGCGCGACTTCGGGCACGAAAAATTTGAGTTTAATATTTTCCGCTGGCAATAACGAAACAACTGGCATCCCCGCTTGCACCCATTCACCAGCCGTATAAAGCGTATCGGCCACCAAGGCTTTTCGAGGAGCGCGCTGAGACTTTTGCGCAAGCCGCCATTCCGCTTGGGCAAGCTGTTGCTTTGCCGCATTGACCTCGGCACTTGCCGCCGCGATCTCATCCGGCCGACCCGCGAGGCTCGCCACATTGAGCAGCGCACCGAGTTCGGCCGCACGCGCGCGATCACGCTCATATGCAGTACGCGCCTCATCGAGTTTGGCGGGCGAGAGGAATTTTGATGCAACCAGATTTTCAGTCCGCCTTAATTCAGTTGCCGATAATTTAAGCACGGCGCTGGCTTGGGCAAGCTGCGCCCGCGCGGCGGTGATTTCTTCAGCACGTTTGCCTTTGCGTAAATTATCCAGGCGCGCCTCAGCCTGCTTTAGCCGCGCCGCCGCCTCCTCGCGCGACGCCCGCTCGTTTTCTTGCTCCAACGCGAATAACGGCGCGCCTGCCGCAATCTGCTCGCCGCGAGACACGTTTAAAGTTGCGAGGCTGCCCCCATAGGGCGAGGCAATCCGCATATATTCGCCCTCCGCATAGCCTGAGTAGCTATTGTCTTTTGCAGCGTGGCAGCCGCTAATCAACATAAGTGCGACGCCCACTGCAATTAAACAACGCAGGCTCATATAAGGTATTTTCATTTACGACCTCTCGTCTGTTTGTGCGCGGCCATGCCTAACAGCGCCATATCGACGCGCTCAGCAATGGCGGCGTCAGAAAAAACAAATTGCTCAAGCTGTTTTCTAATCGGCGCGGGGGCGAGGCTCGATTGGCTCATGGCCGCACCCACCATAATCGGTGCGCCAACTGCGCCCACCAAGAATGCCAGCGCTTGTGGGGTCGGCAACGGCTTAAGCGCACCATCTTGCTGCGCTTGTTTAATCAGACTGATTTCGAGCTTTAGATGGCGCGGCATATTAGTGCGCAAAAAATCCAGTGCCACGGATTCCCCCGCAGCGGCATCCGCCAACAGACGCACCAGCAATAAACGATTGTCGCGAGCAAAGCTTGCCAGCACGTTAATGCTGGCGCGCAAATTTTCCAACGCGGATGCATTGTCTTTCGATTTCATTTGCAGATTCACAAACATGTCGTTGTATTTCTGCTCCAGTAGCGCGCGCACGAATGCATCTTTGGTTTTGAAATGATAGTGAAACATACCGAGATTGACGCCAGCATGCTCGGTGAGCTGGCGAATGCTCAAGCCACGCACGCCGGTCTTCGCCAGCAATTCGTGCCCCGCCTCGATCAGTAGTTTGTCTACATTGCGTGAAGGGCGCGCCATGTTGCTCCTGATAATTTATATTGGTATAAATAATTATACAATCGTATAATTACACAATCAACTAATAATGGTTTTACTGAGTCGTTTGCGGCAATGGGCAGATTGCCGTAACCTATCGTTTCGCTAGGGGTTCTCCTTAAATCAAGGAGATGAGACATTACCCTTTGAACCTGATCCGATTCACATCGGCGTAGGAAAGCGCACTGTAGTGCGTTCCTGCGCCAGCTTTCGCCACGCTAGGAGCAGTACATGAATGCAAATCCGAAATTCCTCGAGTCCACTGCCACCGTTGACGAAGCTGCGGTGCAGCCGCTGCCGATGTCGCGCAAGGT
>JANYGV010000375.1 GCA_025359285.1 Burkholderiales bacterium | reverse complement strand
CAAGCAGGCGTCGCATACATCGTTCAAATTGTGTGGTGGAATATTAGTCGCCATGCCTACGGCAATACCACCAGAGCCATTAACCAGCAAGTTCGGAAATTTCGCCGGCAGAATCAGCGGCTCGCGCTCGCTGCCGTCGTAGTTAGGACCGAAGTCAACCGTATCGCGATCCAGGTCTTCCAGCATTTCAGCCGCGATTTTGGACATGCGGATTTCGGTGTAGCGCATCGCCGCCGCGTTATCGCCGTCGACCGAGCCAAAGTTACCCTGACCTTGTACTAGTGGATAACGTAACGAAAAATCCTGCGCCATGCGCACAATCGTGTCGTAAATCGCGGTGTCTCCATGCGGATGGTACTTACCCATCACGTCGCCGACGATACGGGCTGATTTCTTGAACGGTTTGTTCCATTCGTTTGATTGCTCAAACATCGCAAACAAACAACGGCGATGCACAGGCTTCAAGCCATCGCGCACATCCGGCAGCGCGCGCCCGACAATGACGCTCATTGCATATTCGAGGTAACTGGTGCGCATTTCCGATTCGATTGAAATCGCGTGTGTTTCTTTAGCAAACTGTGGCAATTGCGGTTCGGTCACGATAGTGCCTTCTTTAATCAGTATGTTGCTGTTGGTATTGGTTGCGCTATTTGGCTGGCGTAATGCAGGGTTGGCAGAACCATCTGTTTCTGGGCGATCAGTTGACTCCGCACCATCATGACGACGCAAGCCTTTGATTTATAATGAAATTATAGAACGTTCAGCATCGTAATTTAACACAACGGGCATAGAATATCCACCTGTCGCACATGAAAGAGACTGTAAACCACAATTTATCGGGGCTAATCAGGAGGTTCAGTACTACGCATAGTGTTTAGCGGACATAGACACGGCGCGAGTGGCAAAGCTGTCACCAGGTGTTGTTTATCTGCAACTAATCGTGCGTGCAGCGGGCTAAAACGCGGCCTTGTTTGTATGCAACAGAACGATTCGTGTATCATTTTGCAAGTGTTTGAGGCTTCTGAGCTTGATATTGAGTAGAAGATTGGCAAATCACCAACCCAAGCTTTTGCTAGCATCACATATCACTTTTAGTCTCCAGATTTCCTGCTTTTTTATTTTCCGCTATGCTGGCAACGACAAAAATCCTTAATTATCTCGGGAGTATGAAATGAAGAGTTCGCTGATCACTAAGCTACTTGCAGCCGCCCCGGTTGTGTTTATAACCACCGCAATGGCCGGTGTCACCCCAAACTTGCTCGACTCTCAGGGCAACGCTGTTCGCGATGGATCTGGTGCCTGCGTTCAGGAATTGAATAGCGTGGATCATCCTGACTGTGTGGCGAAAAAAGTAGAGCCACCGAAGCCAGTTGAGCCACCAAAGCCAGTTGAGGCACCGACGCCACCCGTTGAGCCTGCTAAACCAGCACCAGTCGCCGTCAAAGCAAGCATCACCATTCAGGCTGAAGCATTATTTGACTTTGACAAATCAGTGCTAAAGCCAGCTGGCAAGAAATCGATTGATGATGCCATCGCCAAGATGAAACAGATTGACGTTGAAGTCATCATTGCCACCGGCCATACTGATTCCGTCGGTACAGATGCATACAACCAGAAGCTGTCGGAGCGTCGCGCAACTGCCGTGAAGAACTACATGGTTTCGCAAGGCATTGCCGCCGCCAAGATCACCACCCTGGGCAAAGGCGAAACACAGCCAGTGGCGACCAACAAAACGGCAGAAGGTCGTGCTAAGAATCGCCGCGTCGATATTGAATTCAAAGGCGTTTCAAATAAGTAGGCCTAAACCTGTAGGCTGATTCAAATTAAGAGCCCCGCTTCTGCGGGGCTTTTTCTATACTGGCGCTATGCACTATCGTTTGTGTTGTTGATCTGGTTAATGTCGTTTCGTTGATGTTTTTTTTGATCATGCCATTTCGTTTACTGGCGCGGCCCTTGGGCATGTTCACGCCGTTATTTCAAACTGGCGGGCCCTATTTTCTAGCTTTTTTTGCGGTTAGCTTAGGTATATAGCGCCCACTGCTGCGATAATCAAAAGTTAATTATCAACATTCCTTTCCTGACGAGCCCCTCCTTTGACCACCCACTCCGATCTCCAACTCATTTCTGCTCGATGGATCATCCCGGTTGAGCCTCGCGCAACCATCCTTGAACACCACAGCATTGCCATCGCAAACGGCCGAATTGAGGCAATTCTGCCGACCATCGAGGCTAAAAAACGCTACGCCGACGCGCCTGAAACCATTTTAGCGACCCACGTATTGATTCCTGGTTTGGTTAATCTCCATACCCATGCGGCCATGACGCTAATGCGCGGCCTCGCCGACGATCAGCCCCTGATGACTTGGCTGAACGACCACGTCTGGCCCGCGGAGCTGAAGCACCTTTCGGCGGAATATGTGTACGACGGCACGGAACTAGCCACGGCGGAAATGATTCGATCAGGCACCACCTGTTTTGCGGACATGTATTTTTATCACGATGTCGCCGCCAGAGCCGCGCTGAAATCAGGCATGCGCGCGTCGGTCAGCGGTGCGATTCTGGAATTTGCGACGCCCTATGCGGCTGATACCGAAGCCTATTTGGCAAGGGCTACTGCGACCCGCGAAGAGTTCCTCGATGAGCCACGTTTAAAGCTCATGCTGGCGCCACACGCGCCCTATTCGGTGGGCGATCAAACCATTCAGCGCATTATCACCATCGCCAGCGAAATGGACGTGCAAATCATGATGCACATTCACGAGACTGATTTTGAAGTCAAGGATGGAGCTAAACAGCACAGCATGCGCCCCATAGAGCGGCTGCATCGCCTTGGTTTGCTGGGTCCTAACCTGATCGCGGTACATTGCGTTCACACAAATCAGGCTGAAATTGAGCGGTTCGCGAGCTCCGGCGTGCACGTTGCGCACTGTCCGGTATCGAATCTCAAACTGGGCAGCGGCATCGCACCCATTAAAGCAATGCTGGATGCGGGCATCAATGTCGGCGTCGGCACCGACGGCTGCGCGAGCAACAATCGCCTTGATATGCTCGCCGAAACGCGGCTCGCGTCGTTGCTCCAAAAAGGCATCACCGGCAACGCGGCTGCCTTGCCTGCACATCAGGCGTTGGAAATGGCCACGTTAAACGGTGCGCGAGCGCTCGGTTGGGATAACGAAATCGGCTCGCTCGTACCAAATAAAGCCGCCGATATGGTGGCCGTTGATTTGTCTGATATTGAATGTCAGCCCTGTTACGATCCGGCATCTCATTTGTTTCATGCTGCGGCGCGCGAACAGGTAACGCATTCATGGGTCGCCGGGGAACTCATCATGGAAAATCGCGTCTTGACGAGGCTGGACGTTGCAAAAATGAAGTCCAAAAGTAACATTTGGCAGCAACGCTTTTTCCCACAAACCAATCAAGCCGACTAATTGAACCCTAGCGCAGACGCGGTGTCCGAAGCATTTGTTGCTTAAACACCGCCGCCTGATTAGGGTTTGTCCCTACGACAGGATTTACGAGAATGCCATCCGCAGAAGCCACCAATTCTAATGTTGACCCTGCCGAGCTCGCCAAATTCGGCGCGCTAGCGTCGCGCTGGTGGGACCCGAATAGCGAATTCAAACCGCTGCACGACATCAATCCGCTGCGTTTGAATTACATCGATAAGCTGGTCGGGGTCAACGGAAAACGCGTGATCGATATCGGTTGCGGCGGCGGTATTTTGGCTGAGAGCATGGCGGTGCGCGGCGCAGAAGTGACGGGCATCGACTTGTCAGCAAAACCGCTAAAAGTCGCGCAACTCCATTTGCTCGAAAGCGGGCAAAAAGTCGATTACCGCTTGATTGCCGCCGAGCAAATCGCAGATGAACAACCGGAAAGTTTTGATTGCGTGTGCTGCATGGAAATGCTCGAGCATGTGCCCGAGCCGCCCTCCACGATTCGCGCCGCGGCAAAGCTCGCGAAGCCGGGCGGCTGGGTGTTTTTCTCGACCCTTAATCGCAACCCGAAATCGTTTTTATTTGCGATTGTCGGCGCAGAATACGTGCTGAACTTATTGCCCAAAGGCACCCACGAATACAAACGTTTTATTACCCCATCCGAACTATCCGCAATGGCACGCGATGCTGGCCTAACCGTGTCAGCATTTACCGGAATGACCTACAATCCGTTTAGCAAACAATACGCGCTGAATAACGATGTGTCGGTGAATTACATTGTTGCCTGTCGTAAGCCAATTTAGGTAAACGAATTTAAATAAGCCAATCTGAGTTAATGATGAAACGTCGCGATTTCCTGCAACTTGCTGCTGCTCTACCCGCCATCGGCGTGCCGTGGAGCCGAGATACGTTTGCGGCCGCTGGCGCTGTGCCGAACAAATTAATGGTGCTCGTCTACCTCAAAGGCGGTAACGATGGCTACAACAC
>JANYGV010000344.1 GCA_025359285.1 Burkholderiales bacterium | reverse complement strand
GCGACCTCCTGCACAAAATCTTCCACCTTTTTCCAACTGCGTGCGGCACCTTTTGCGGTGTAGCTGGTGGTGGTTAATGTGGGCGTTACGCCATTGCCAATTTCGGCTTGCAGCACGGCGCCAATCGCGGCACCTTGAATGCAGTGTGCGCACGGATATTCGGGGTGCATCGGCGTATCGATAAAGGGTGTCCACGACCCATCACGTTCGGTGGCATCGTTGTTATCGATATCGCCGTTACGAATTGCGGTGATCGGTCGCCAGAAGTTGTAGTGATATTTGCCATCGAAGACCGCGATCAGCGCATCATCTGCGGCCTGCGTCACGGCGGCGAACAGGCGTGCATTTTCGGTGACCTCGCGCCCCGGCTGATTGGCGACCGAGCGGACGATGCCGTGATAAATCGGTGGCAATGTGGCTTCCCAAAAGCGCGCGATCTCGGTTTGCTCTGCGGTGCGACGCGTGCTGTTTTTCGCACCGAGCGCTTTGACCTCGTTGTAATCGCGCGCATAGGTTTCGCTGTTCAAGGCGGGTGGCGGGCCGGGGCGGAATTGCGCGGGGCTCGTCATCAGCCACGGCTTGCGCTTTGGCCACTGTGGGGTGGCAGGGATGACCGTTGGTGCATACACACCGGCAGTCGTTTGTGGTCGGTAGGCTTCCGCGGCGCCAGCACCGTCGTCAGCACGCAGCGCGAGCACATTGGCAGCCGCTTTTTCGCCAACTGCCACACCGGCAGTTTTCGCGGCACCATCCGCAATTTTTGCCAGCGCTGCCTGATACGCGGCATCAATAGCAGGCTGTTGCGCGGGAATGAGCTTTGTGAGCGTGGCGTAGTTTGCGGCGGCAACGGCGGCATCAAGCGAAGCGCCTTGCGCGGTATCAAATTGTGAATTGGACCCGGGATAACGCTTCGTAATCGCGTTGGCGGCTTCATACACCGCAGTTTGAACAATCGATATCGCGCGCGCAGCCGGTGGCCCGCCGAGCTTGGCATCAACCATGATGTCACCCGCCTTTGCATTCCAATCGGTGACAACATCGGCATGCACACATTGGGTAGCAAGCGCCATGCAAAGCACAACGCATGACCAAAACTTTTTTCCATTATCGTTCCGCATATACGTCTCCTGTTTGATTTGCAACATTACACGGCGTCAGTTACACGACTCGACGCACGATCAATCGCAGGCTCGAGGTCGAAGATTGGGCCTACCACCAGCATACTACGCCTGACCAGATTACCGTCTCGGCTCGGCAACGCAGCGGGCAAGGGAATCAGCGTGACGCGCGCGTATTTCGTCGAAGCTAATGATCGTTCCAGTATCTTCATCCAGCACACTTGCGGGTACGGTGATTTCGTGCGACTGGGTAAAGGCAACTCATGATGCAGTGAACATGACCACACCATCCCACGCCGTACCCCCGGGAATCAATTCGCTGTAGCCATCTTCGCCGGGGCCCATATCGTCGCCAACCCGTTGCACGAGCTCAGGATACGCTTGCTCGTGCGGTGCATCGTGCATGGTGCATTGTGCATTGTGCATTGTGCAGCGTGGCGCGGGTGTAGCCGACCTGACTAAGCGCTGAACTTGCGTTCTCGAATATCTGTAGCCGCACATTGCTGATGGATGCCATGATGAACTCCTTTAATTGAGGTTTTTCAAAATCTGCGCACCACTTGAAAAGAGCAAATGAGGGAAAATTAAATCAATGGTATTTATTAACTAAATCGAAAAGTAAAACCAAAACCCGACACGAGAGAATCAACATTCTTCGCAATTACTGCCCACGACTCGCCGGACTCACGCCTGCAAAGGCCAGAAAATCCACCATCCGGAAACTGCCCGCGCCACCGCTGGACGGCAAGGTGGGCGCCCAGCGCGGACTTTCGGACAAAAAGCTGTCCCGATCCGCTTGCAGCAAGCCGATCATGACTTCGCCGACGATGCGCCCACCGACCGGGCCCAGATTTTGTCCGCCGCCAATGATTTCAGCTTCTTTCAGCACGTAATACCAAAGCGGGGTGTTGCGTTCCAGGCCCAGGCCATACACAGCGAGCTCGCCCAGATCACGCGCGGCGAGCGCCGGTGCGCCCATCTCTTGCGCGATCCGCTGGCCGGAGGGCAGCTGCCACGTCACTTGTCGCAGCAGGTTGCGTTGTGGAAGTGAGGTGGGTGTACTGCCATCGGCAATCGCACCGAGCGGCAAATTGAACAATGGTGTGGAAATACGCGTGTCGATTAATTTACGCGGTTTGACTTCGCCATCGCGAAAATCGAAAAATGTTTGCCAGCCGACAAACCGCCGCCGCGCGCGCGCACCACCGCGCATGTCCATCGGATCGGCCTGTCCCTGGCCCGCAGGATCAAAGATCAAACCGAAGAAGGGATTGCCGTTGTCGCCTTTTAGATTCGCGCGATACGACGGTCGCACCATGGAGTGACCAAATCGATACGCGGCACCTTGAAATTCGACGGGCATGGCGGCCTCGTCGTCATCAGGGTGATAAAAGCGCAGTTTGCGCGCCAGAATATCGTTGACCATTGCCTGGCCAATAAACGACGGCAATATTTCATGCAACACAATCCATTGGTAATGCCAGGTTGTCAGTTGTCGCGCGAGCGCAAACACGCGACCCGAATCGTTCTCACCGGTTGCGCGCACGTAATCCACCGCACGATTGTGAAACAGCAAAAATGCGACTTGCAATCCCGCCAGCATGACATGCTCGTCGTTGCGCGGGTCGGCGATAATCGCGCGGTTTTCCCTCGTGCGCGGCAAGTCTTCAAACAAGCCGCCGCTCTCAACTTTGAATTTGATCCGATCAGCCGGGTCATAGAGCAGCGGATCGGCAATCGGGCCGTCGCCGTACACAGAATCAAGATCGAGTGAAGGCACGCGACTGTTCGGCGACTGGCGTGGCTTGGCCGGCACGCCCAGGCGCGAGGTGGCGTCAAAGGTCATGTCGTGATCGATAAATTGCCCCATGAATGTGGTGCCCGCCACACCATTCGGCATCGCCGCGTTTTGATTGTTGGCACTTAACGCGGGCTCCGTGATGAGTAGAATCGGGCCCGCCGCCAGATTGTCTTTTGCATCCATGATGCCGCCTGCTTTGCCGATGTCGAGCAGCGCCGCCGTGAGTTTTGCGGAGCTTTCAGCAAACGGCGGGAGATGATTGAAGATGCGTGTGAAGCTGGTCGAGGCGGGCGGGCGCGCCCATGCGGGAATGGGGCGGCCTGCACCTATCGTGAGCGCCGTAGCGCCCACGCCACCCAAGATGGCGCGGCGCATGGTGTTAATCGGCTCTGTGCGGCAAAAACGGGCTTGGCTCATTTTGTTCTCCCCTCATGGCCATCGAAATCGGTGGTCTCTACCTGATAGAACGCAATCGGAAAGCAAAATCCGACAACACCCGTATCAACGCATTGTTTTTTATCTGACGCACTAACGATTAAAAAACTCGGCTTTTAAATCCGCGCCCGCAGAGTCCGCGCCTGTTGCGTCGTTGGCGCATCTTCCTCTATCGCACCGGCAAGCTGCGCAATTGCCAGCTCGCACGATTGTGTCGAATCGGCCTGGCTCGCCGCAATTAGCGGCTTCACACAAAGCCATAGCCGCGACGCCAATACGCTACGAAAACGGCAAATCAGCCGCAGATCGCCGAGCGAGCGCCAGCGACTCTTCTGCGCGCTTCAATGCGTCAGCGTGTTCGCCGCGAAGCCGGTGCACATCGGCTAAGGCAGCCATTGTGAGGGCGCGATCACTGGAACATGGTGCCGCCGCCTCAAACATGGCAATTAACTCAAACAATAAATCACGCGCCTTTTGTGTATCGCCATGCGCCTTTGCAATATGGCCTTGCTGCGCTATCAGCGCGGCGCGCCCGATGTGGCGGGGGAAAATGTTACATTAATTGATGCGGCAGCTCCGTCGATGAGTGCAGCGGCACCGGTCACATCGTCGGCAACGTCACACACGCCGCACCGACACTCAAACGATGCCGCCGCACAAATTTAGCCATCCGCTAGCTCAACTGAATCGGCGCGCACGCTAACCGGTTCATGATTTAGACAATGGCGTAGATCATCGGCCAATGCGCTGGTGGTCAGATAACGTTCCAGCGGCGTGATTTTTTTAAGCGCGGTTGGATGCTCCCCGCTGAGCAGGATGTACAACAACACACCCAGCGAATAGACATCGGCTGCGGTCGTCACATCCTGCCCTTGCACCGGCTCGGGTGCCGCGTGCTGCGGCGTAAACACGCGGCCTGCTTTCTCAGTCAGAGCGGCGGCACCAGCCGGTGTGGCCTCATCGCCGAGCAGTTTGGCGATGCCAAAATCGAGCAGCTTTACGTCGCCATCACGGGTAACCAGAATGTTTGATGGCTTTAAGTCGCGATGCAGGATCAGATGGTGATGCGCGTGCGCGACCGCGGCAAGCACGTCAAAAAAAAGCCGCACACGTGCTTCGATACTCAATATTTTCGCGTCACACCAGCGGTCAATCTGTTCACCTTCGACGTACTCCAGCACGAGATACGGCTGCCCACCATTCACGACACCGGCATCAATCAGGCGCGCACTGTGGGGCTGCGACAGGCGCGCGAGAAAGCTGCCCTCGCGCCGAAATCTCTCTGCGCCACCGCGCGCCACCCGCACCAGATTTCGTCAATTCGAATCGCCTGCGCGTCAGTATCAATATCCATCAGCTTATCAAGTAGCGGTGCGATCACATCCCAGCGCGTTTTTTCAATATGTGCCGTAAATGTTTGGTGCCCCTATCTGGTGACCGCTGCTATCTGCGGCGATGAAATATGTTGTAGCCAAGCTAGGCAACGACACAATATTGACATCGGAATTGGCGCGTAAAAGATGATACTCGACCGCAAAAACTCAGTATTCCCTTGTACTCCCTTAGCCTGGCGTTGGCTGATCCGAGTGTTACATCCATCGACGATCTCGCCTATCCCCCAAGTAGGCATAGGTATTTGGGAATCCGAACCGCAATGTAACGGCACTTTTTTATAAACACTAGGACTGGCGGGCGTTTCTGCGCATAAATGCTTCGAAAACCCCATCTATGCTTGTGTTTGTATTTAAACTCCGCTACCCCAGCCAATCGCCTTTTACCCCGATCCACCCTGTTGCCGCGCGCGCGAATCCATAGGCGAGCCAACTTTTGATGCGCTCAATCAGCGGGCGGCGCTGCCAGT
>JANYGV010000337.1 GCA_025359285.1 Burkholderiales bacterium | reverse complement strand
TTTCTGGAATATAAGTTTTACCCGATTTTTTGTTTTTGCTTCGGCTATGGTTTTGCGGTGCAGGCGCGCAAATGGCGGGCAAGCGGCGACTCTCCCAGAACACTGTTCACGCGCCGACTCACGTTTATGCTGATTTTTGGCATTTTTCATGGTGTGTTTTTATGGTTTGGTGAAATTCTGACGCGCTATGCGATTACCGGTTTTGTTCTGCGTCATTACCTCGGCCGAGGGCCACGAGCGCTGATCAAGGCGATAAAATTCTGGGTGATCACCACCGTGATGGCCACACTCGTTCTTGGCGTCTTAGTAACACCTGGCGAATTGACGGTCGCCGAATTGACCGACATGAACGCCGCCGCAATCACTGAGATTACGGCGGCAAAAACGATTTACACCTCGGGCAGCTATCTCGATGTCACGCGCCAACGCGCCACTGATTTTTTCGGCATCACCACCACGTTTGTGTTCCTCATTCCCCAGGTCATGCTGCTGTTTTTAATGGGTGCCATCAGCGCGCAAATGGGCTGGCTAACACTGAGCAAAGTGGCTCCTGACAGGCATCGGGCGCTGCTGACGCGGATTTTTGTGGTGTCGCTACTGGTGGGCCTGCCTATCAATGTCGCATTTACGATCAAGGGCTGGACGATGGCAAACGCGTTTTCGGTTGGCGCCACCTGGTTTGATATTGCGATATCTACGCTGGTACCGATCTTTGCGTTCGCCTACATTTCAGGCTTGGCGCTGATCGCGACTTCGCCGCTCGGCAAAATGCTCATTGCGCTGCTCGCACCGGCCGGCAAGCTCGCGCTGACAAATTATGTTTTTCAATCGCTTGCCATGACGTTTTTACTTTACGGTTATGGACTTGGCTGGGGTGCGCGGCTGCAACAGGGCGAGCTGTTTATTTTGGCCGTGGTGATTTATGCATTTCAGCTCGTAGCGAGTCACTATTACCTTCGCCACTATCGCCAAGGACCGCTCGAATGGCTATGGCGACTTTATACAAATCGGTCAAATGCGACAAACCCCTCAGAAAAATAGACTAAACACCAGCATCGGCCGTTCTTTACAGCACTTTATGCTCCAAGATGCCCGCCAATGCTGGTGTTTAAATTTAAATCGTCACCAACATCGCCACCACTGCAATCGTCATGACCGCCGTGGCGGCCCAGCCTAGTCGGCGCAATCGCGGGCCGATCGCGTAGTCGCCCATCACCTCGCGGCGCGAGCCTAGCAACATCATCACGATCATGATCGGCACCGCGATGACGCCATTGATGACGGCGCTATAAAAAAGCTCTTTCATGGGATCAACCGGTGTGAAACACAGAATCACGCCGCCCAATGTGGCCACTGAAATAATGCTGTAAAAACCTTTACCCTCCTCTGGTTTCAAATCAAGGCCGGTGCGCCAGTCGAGCGTCTCCGCCACCGCATAGGCGGCTGAACCCGCCAGCACAGGCACCGCCAACATGCCGGTGCCGATAATGCCGAGGCTGAACAACAGAAACGTGAAATCACCCGCCAGCGGTCGCAACGCTTCAGCGGCTTGCGCCGAGGTCTGAATATTGGTGATGCCGCTCACATGCAGGGTCGCCGCGGTCGTGAGGATAATAAAAAACGCCACCAGATTCGAGAAGCCCATGCCAATGAACGTGTCCCATTTGATGCGCCTCAAGTGACCCTTGATGATTTCGTCAGTCGCGTTGGTCGTGCTGCTAGGTGATCCGACTTCGCTGCTTTCGGTTGTGCTGGTCGCCGACGAAATATTCCTGGATGAATGTGCAAAGCTCGGCTGCGCGCCCACGCTATTGCCGCCATTGGTATTTTTTGAGCGCAAATCTTCCATTTCCTGCGCGGCTTGCCAGAAAAAAAGATAAGGACTAATCGTGGTGCCGAACACCGCAACAATGACCGTGATTGCATCATTGTCCAGCGTCAGGTGTGGCCATACCGCCCGTGCGACTACCTCCGTCCACGGCACGTGAATCGTAAACAGCACTGCCACATACGACAACAACGCGAGCGTTAACCATTTTAAATAACGCACGTATTTTTCGTAGGGCAAAAACACTTGCAACACGAGGCACAGCAAACCAAATGTGACCGCATAAATATGCGCCGAGCCGCCCGCGATCAGTCGCAGCGCTTCTGCCATCGCCGCAATGTCGGCCGCAATATTGATCGTATTGGCAATCAGCAGCAGCCCGACCACGCCATACAACACCCAGGCGGGAAAATGCTCGCGGATATTCGATGCCAGTCCCTTGCCGGTGATGCAGCCCAGCCGCGCGCTGATCATCTGAATACCGACCATCAGTGGATAGGTGAATAACACCGTCCACAACATGTTGAAACCGAACTGTGCGCCCGCTTGCGAGTAGGTCGCAATGCCCGACGGATCATCGTCCGCCGCGCCTGTAATCAAGCCGGGACCGAGGTGCATGACCGCGGGATGCGCTCTGACTTTGTTGATAGTTGTTTTCATATTATTTTGAGCGCTTTAATTTTCTGGCGACAATTCTAAACCTTGCCGATCACAACAACCTGTCGTCTACTTTGCCAAATTGGCGCTAACCAGCACGAACGACAGTAGTAAACCCAGCGCAATCGGAAAAAGGTTTGTGACGCCGCTACTTTTCATCGAGACATCGAGCTTACAGCGGATTCTGCTATTGTTACCCGTTATTGTTGTTGCCTACTGTTTTCGTTTTCTTCGTGAATTACCAACGCAAACAAACTATCCCGAACGCTGATGACCTTTTCCAAACGGCCACACACATTCTGGTTTATCGTATTAATCGCCGCCGCGTTGCTGATGATTACCATGGGCGCGCGCCAATCCCAGGGCTTGTTCGTTTCACCGATCAATACCGCGACGGGCTTGGGCATTGCCAACATCAGTTTTGCGATGGCAATTGGACAATTCGTTTGGGGAGCGGTTCAGCCGATTGCGGGCGCCGTTGCGGATCGCTACGGACCCGGCCGGGTACTGGCGGCGGGCGCGATCATCTTGGCAATCGGCTACGCGGTCACACCGCTGATGGGATCAAGTTTTGGCTTGGTGCTATCGATCGGGATATTGACCGCCGCAGGCTCCGGCGCGGGCAGTTTTTCGGTATTGATCGGTGCCGCTGCGCAGCGCCTGCCTGCGGAGCGACGCGGCATGGCGGCGGGTGTGATCAATGCTGGCGGATCATTTGGTCAATTTTTGTTCGCGCCGCTGCTGCAAAAAATCATTACGGTTTTAGGCTGGATGGGCGCGATGTGGTCGCTGGCCGTCATCTCGCTTTTTGCGCTGCCGATGGCCTGGTTGCTGCGAAAGCAGCCCCCTACACACAACACAAGCACTAGCACTGGCGCGGCCTCTGAGGCAACAATTGCCGAGAAGCCGCTTAAAACGGCGGTCTACGAAGCGCTGCAAGACCGAAGTTATCTGCTGCTGCACGCGGGCTTTTTTACCTGCGGCTTTCACATCGCGTTTCTGGTTACGCATTTGCCCGGCGAAGTCCAGCTTTGCGGGTTGCCGCCAAATGTCGCGAGCTGGTCGCTGGCCATTATTGGCTTAGCCAATATTGTTGGCAGCCTGATGGCGGGCTGGGGCGTCGGACGCTATCGCAGTAAAACTATTTTGGTGGGGATGTATGCCTCGCGAGCCATCATTATCGGGCTGTATTTGCTGGCTCCCAAAACCGCCACCACGTTCTATATTTTCGCCGCCGCATTGGGCGTCACCTGGCTTTCAACCGTCCCGCCCACCGCCGGTGTCGTCGGCAAACTTTTCGGGACTCGATATCTTTCCACGCTGTTTGGGCTCACCCTCCTGTCGCATCAAATCGGCGGATTTTTTGGTGCCTGGCTGGGCGGCATCGCCGTCACGCAGCAAGGCAATTACACCTGGATGTGGGTGGCGGACATGGTGCTGGCACTGGCCGCGGCGCTGTGCAATCTGCCGATTCGTGAGGCGGTGATCGTCAAGCGCGTATCTACGCTGAAGACCGCCTAGCGTGGCCACTGTGAAGGCCGCGTAATCAGTGTGGTTTTTGTATTTAATTGAATGCCGCAACGGCGCGCTTTACGCGGGCATTACCACCGATGTTGAAGCGCGCTACGCCAAACATGCCAGCGGCAAAGGCGCCAAGTACACCCGCGCCAATCCGCCCCAACGCCTGATCGGCTCAATCGCGTTTGAAGATCGCTCCAGCGCGTCGAAGGCAGAATACAAAATCAAGCAACTGCCGCGCGCAGAAAAAGTGGCATTTTTACTCGGCGGTTAGTCGTCAAGTTATTCGGCTTTCACTTGTGCTTGCGCAACAGCTCCAGTGCGAGCATTTGACAGCGTTTACTGGCTGCGATTCGCCGCGATCTCAACACTGTTTGAAAGCTGTTTGAGCCTGATCAAATACGCCGATTGCGGAGGCAACAATGGCGTCAGATGACCCATCACCGCGCTTATTTGCCATCCGCGCGCGGGCTGCGTCCAACAAAATAGATCGCATTTGTAGTGACGTGGTCGCAAAAAAATGTGCACCGCTTTTAAAATCTGGCGGCGATGACATCAGCCGCACAATCGCCTCATTCAAAAGCTCGGCAGGGGCCAAGGTAATGAGCGCATTGTCGCCACACAAACGCCCGGCGGCCATCTCTTTCAGGCGCTGGTAGGCGACCTCAATCACCTGATCAAAGGCCACCCCATCGCCGCTACGCCACGCCACCAGCAGCGCGGTCAAGGGCGGCGTGGGTGGCATGGACGGCGCTGCGGTCGAAGCAGCTGGTTTTTCAGATGAATCCGTCATTCTTTTTGGGAGTAATAGCGCGCGGCTATTTCGCGGGTTCGTCAATTTTGATGAGCTTCGGCGGTTCTGTAAATCGCTTCACCCTGAGCGCCTCATACAACTCGGCGGGGAAAAAATCAGCCCGCTCTTCATCACCATGCTGACCTTGCGCACGTCGCTGATGTTCACCGACGGGTCACCGTCCACAAGGATCATATCCACCTGTTTATCCACCGCGATGGAACCCGCCGTTTCCAACACTCGCGAATATTTGGCTCCATTCCAGGTGGCAATTTTAAGTGCCTCCACCGGTTTTAGGCCCGCCGCAACATACAGTTCCAACTCGCGATGCAAAGTGAAGCCCGCAATATCATCAGTGCCCGCCAGGATCGGAATGCCTGCATCATGCATTTTCTTGACCCAGCCTAATAATTTTTGATATGGGACGCGAAACGCTTCCGCGTTTTAGTTGGTTACATTCATCGAGTTGGTGAGCCATCGGCGGCGGATGGAGTTATAGAGCTTGATTTGCTGATAACCATGTTGGGCGTACCAATTGATCGAGTCCTTGGCCGCGGCAACATCCTTGACGACGAATCCGAGGTTTGCTGAGAATGGGCTATCGCCTTCGATGAAGCCGGTAGGGATAATCAAGAGTCGGTCGGCCTGCTCATCCCAACCCGCTTCGATCACGGCAAAGCCAGGACCGACAACAGCAAATAATGCGGGCGCAATGCCAGGTGTGCCAGGTGTGCCAGGTGTGTCTGATGTACCTGATGTACCTGATCTACCTGATGCGCCCGGCGCGCCGGTCTTGAGCTAAATGAACGCAGGTTCCAGGCCCAAATCAGCGATGCTGTAAAGCGTCACGGTGATTTTTTTTGACGGCGTTTCCAGGTAAGTGCCCTGCAATTTGGCGATTGAAAGTTGCCCACTGGGCAGCGCGGCGAGTTTATTGCCCGGGCCAACAATAGCGCGCGGGCGGTGATCGCCAAAACCTCCACACTACTTTCAACCGGCACACAAAGCGCTGAACCAATGTTGGACTTCTCGCCGCGATCCGCCTTTTATTTCCACATTACTTTATCGCCCGTGCGGGCGAATATCTCATCAATCGGCGCGGCAAATGTTGATTTTCCCGTCGTGACCAATGACTCACTTTGCCTATCAGAACGCAATATTATTTTTTCGAAAATAGCCGGCCCGCGACCGTTATCACAGTAGGAAAATTCCACATCCACGATGCCAGCCGCGCTGACTTTGGTGATTTGTTTTCCAGCGATCTTTTTTGCGTAATGACGTGATAGGTGGTGGATCCAATACCCAGCATGGGAGACACCGGCCCCTGCGCAGATGCTGAA
>JANYGV010000308.1 GCA_025359285.1 Burkholderiales bacterium | reverse complement strand
ATGCCAGTCTGCCAAGACCCATCGCTCGCATTCATGCCCGTCAACAACATATTGATGGGTCGCTGGTCGGTGAGTGTGCCCATGAATCAGGACAGGATAACGATATTCGCGAAATGCCTGCTGAACAGCTGCTTCGGCAACATCCATTATTTCTTCTGCTTTTTGACTTTTTGCCGAATCACTCTGGTCGCGAATCGATTGCGCGAGCTGTTGCCGCGCTTCATAGGGACTCGCTAATGTCGCGTTTATCCAATCAGTATTACGCGTTTGGACGCGGAATTTTTGGTACATCACGTCGTCCGTGCAAAGCGTGTCGCCATGCATGAGCAGGATCTGCTGGCCGTACAGGTTAATGATTGTGGGATCCGTCAAAATGACGAGCCCGGCCTCAGCTGCAAAGCGCTGGCCGATTAAAAAATCGCGATTGCCGGACATGAAAAAAACATTGACGCCCCCCTGGGCTAAAATTTTAAGTGCGTCCGCGATCTGGCGAGCAAGCGGATCGTGATCCAGCTGGTCATCCCCCAGCCAATAATCGAATAAATCGCCCAGAATATAGAGCGACTCCGCCTTGATCGCGATATTTTCTAGAAACTGAAAAAAAAGCGTATTTATCTCCAGGCGCTCGCCAGCGAGGTGCAGATCTGAGATGAAAAACGTCTGGCGTTGGGGGATAGGATGCATGCTAAAAATCAAATAAAAAGAGCGGCCTAGTTTGTTTTGGCCGCTCTTGAAATTGATGCTAATTAATTTTAAAAAAGGTGGTGGTGGCTACAGGCATTCTGCTTTTTCGATCGTGACTGTTTCTTGCGGCACATCGGTTGGGAACATACCCTTGCTACCCGTTTTTACACCCTTGATTTTGTCAACAACATCCATGCCTTCAACCACCTTACCGAACACAGCATAGCCGTAGCCACCTTGGCCACCCGCTGGATTGTGATTTAGAAAATCATTGTCTTTCACGTTAATGAAAAACTGTGCGGTGGCCGAATCGACAACGCCAGTACGCGCCATGGCGACGGTGTAGTTGTCGTTTTTCAGACCGTTGGGCGCCTCATTTTTGATCGACGGCATTTCGCCTTTTTTCTCGGTCAAATTCTTGTCAAAGCCACCGCCTTGAACCATAAAATTACCGATGACACGGTGGAAAATGGTGCCGTTGTAGTGGCCACTTTCAACATACTTCACAAAATTTTCAGTCGAAATCGGTGCTTTTTCCTTGTTCAGTTCGAGCGTGATCGCACCCATCGAGGTGGTGAGTTTTACTTTCATGGGGTTATTTCCTTTGTCGTTAATTTTGCTGCAGGTAGAAGGCTTGGTAACCGCAGCTTTTGCGCTGGATTTAGTATCCGTTTTTGGGGCTTGCGCGAACGCAGACCCGACAAACATGGCTGTGGTAGTTAAAATTGTCGCGGCTACGGTGGAGAGCGTGGTTACAGAAAAAATGGGGCTTGAGATGCGGTTCATATGATTCCTCGTTGCGGGTCGAAAGATAAAAAAATATTGGCGTATGACAGGCTGTTAGCCAGCGCCACCTTCATAAATAATTTTCCACTGCCCATTTTCAAGCTGCCAATATTGCCGCTTTTTCATCTGGGACGATACGTTGTTGCTTTGATAATTCTGGTCAAACGTTACCATCATGAGGGGTGGTGCGGTGGAGGGCAGCGGGTATTCCAGAACAGAAAGATTGCTGATGACGATTTTGATAAAGTTTTTATCTGCACCAACCCGCCGCTTGTGCAGCGCCCAATCTTGAAAGCCTTTGCCGTCCGTTTCGAATTGCGGCGAATAGTTCGCCAGATAATTGTCCACGTTCATACTTTCCCAATCGCTTTGCCATTTGTTGAGCGCATCGGTGAAGGTATTTTTTGCATCAATCCACTGCTCAGGCGACTTCCATTCAAGTTTGCTGGCGATCACGATTGGCGTAATGCTCGGATCAACAAATTTTGAAATCGCGGCAAAGTCGTCGTTAGTCAGCACCACACAGCCATCGCTCGCGCGAGGCGGACGACTATAGGTGGAAGATGGCGTACCGTGAATCCAGATGCCCGAACCCGTCTTGCCTAAATGTTTATCCCACTCGTTGGGGAAATTAAGCGGAAATGCGCCTGGGCCATAGAAATCGCTTAACTTCTCTTTGGGCAGTGCGGACGTGATGTGGTAAACGCCAATGGGGGTCTTTTGATCGCCTTCACGTTCCTTTTCAACGCCCTTTTTTCCGCTCGAAATATAAAAATCGGTGACTAAGCGTGGCGCGCCATCGATGTTTTTAAACACATAAAGCCGTGATTTATCGCTATCCATCAAAAATACGAAGCGCTGCGCGGGCGCCAACTGAATAAGCGCAGTGGGCAGGTAACCGATCGGCGGGCCATCAAAATATCGAGTCAGACGAGCCCGCGCCTCTTGCTGCAGGCTAGCGACTAGCTCGGGCTGCGCCTTGGTGCCGGTAAAGGCAAGTGGCGCGCCCGATTTCGCCATGAGCAAATCGCCCTTGATGAGATGGCCCAACTGAAAATTCGGGTTTTTCTCAAGGACAATATCCATCTCGCGCAGCGCGGCCTGAATACCGCCTTCTCGCAAGGTTTCCAGCGCGCGTACCAGCGCTGCTTCGACGTCGTTGCTAAATGCGATAGAGGCAATGGGTGGTGGTGTCTGCGCGTAACTTGCGGCGGGGAATGCTGACGCCACGGCCATCGCTACCGTTATTGCCAATGCTGATTTGGCAATAAGGTTTGACGATGCAAATTTCGACAATGTGGCTGAGAGCATGGGCGGGAACGATGCTGCGCGAACGGGAGCGATTCTTGGCAAGAATGCAGATGAATGCGGGCGTGAAAAAAACGAAATCACAGAAGCGCTCAGGTCGGGTAAGTTGATGAAAATAACGGGAACCAAATACCGAAATTAATCGGTTAAAGCTTAGCCGCCCCGCTCGGAACGGATCATCCATCGGTCGGCCGATTTAATCAGCTTGACGGTCTTTAAATTGTTGCTAGCCAGTTTGTCAGATTTGTATTTTTGCTGAAAAACAACCGTCGCTTCGTTTCCGTCGACCGTGATTTTTTGTATTTTCACATTTACGTTGATTGATGCCGGTGCCTCAATGCGCACCTTGCGCTGTGCCTCCCACTCGGCGCGCGTTAGCTTGTCCGGTGTTTCAAAATCAGTCGAATAAAACGAAAGATAACCAAGTACGTCTTTGCTTGACCAAGCCGTCGCCCAGCTCTGAATGGCCGCCGAGATCTGCGCATCGGCACCCTCATTTGCAACCACAGGTGTCGCTGGCGAGGTGGTGGTAACAGGTTTAGCAGCAGCGGTCGGCGTTTTAGCGAGATCGGGCTTAGCCGGGGCCGCAGGCGTCGCGGCGGCTACTAAAGTTGCACGAGGTGGCTGGAACAATTCTTTGACCATCGCCAGCTTTGATTGTGCGGTCGCATTGGTTTTGTCCAGCTGTAACGCTTTGTCATAAGAACGCCGGGCGAGCTGCGCGTAAATGTCACCCAAATTTTCATAGGCCGTGCCGTAAGTGGGATGAGTATGAATCGCGAGTTCCAAGGCGGCTTTTGCTTTGTCGTAATTTCCCTGACCTGCGTAGAGCACGGCGAGGTTATTGTAGGGCTCAGGTAACTCTGGAAAATCTTCCGTCAGGCCGGTAAAAAGTTGGATTGCGTCCGCGATTTTCTTCTGCTCGGTGAAAATCAGCCCTTTTAAAAACCGCCCTTGCGCGTCTTTGGGCGTCTGCGCCAATACGCCATTCACTTTAACCAACGCGGCATCGAAACGGTTTTGCTGATAAAGCTTGGAAGCATCTTTGAGGTCTTCTGCTTCGCCCGCAAAGGCGAAAGCCGAAGAAAATAGCAGCGTCGCACAAACCGCACTGCGCATAGAGATACAAATGAACATTGTCGGGCAATCCATTGAATTTAATAGTAAAGACGCAAAAATAATGTTCAACATTCTACCAAGAATGAATCGCGCCTTGATGAATCTTGCAGATTTAATTCAGTCGTTCACTCATGCCAGGAATGTCCATTCCGCTCGGTCATCGCGATCGCGGCACTTGGCCCCCAGCTACCTGCCGGGTAGGGTTTGACTTTTTGCCCGGTACTTTGCCAGCCATCGATAATGCCGTCGATCCATTGCCAGGCGGCTTCCACCTCATCGCGACGCACAAATAGCGCAGAATTATTTTTAAGCACATCCAGCAGCATGCGTTCATAGGCGATACGGCGACGCGTTTCGCCGAAGGCATCGCCGACTGATAAATTCAGCGGCACCTGCGCGAGGGTGACATCATTCATGCCCGGCTGCTTGTGCATCACGGTAAGCGTTATCATTTCTTCAGGCTGCAGTTTGATCAGCAGCGCGTTGGGCGCCAGCGTCGCGCCGATGCCCGCAAAGATGTTGTACGGCGCGGGTTTGAACTGGATCATGATTTCGCTGGAACGCTTTTGCAGGCGCTTGCCCGTACGCAAATAAAACGGTACGCCCGCCCATCGCCAGTTGTCGACTTCCACTTTTAATGCGACAAATGACTCCATATCGCTAAAGGGTTTTGCGCCGACTTCTTCGACATAGCCAACTGCCGATTCGCCACCGCTGAAGCCGGCTGCGTATTGGCCGCGCACGGTGTGAGTGGCGACGTTAGCGGCGGTGATCGGCCGGAGCGACCACAGCACTTTTACTTTTTCATTGCGTACCGCAGACGGCGTAAATCCTGCGGGCGGCTCCATCGCCACCAGGCATAACAGCTGCAGCATATGGCTCTGCACCATGTCGCGCAGCGCGCCCGTGGCATCATAAAACGGCCAGCGGCCCTCAACGCCCACCGCCTCGGCGACCGTGATCTGCACCTGCTCAATCGCGTTGGCGTTCCACAATGGCTCAAAAATTGAATTCGCAAACCGCAGCGCCAGCAAATTCTGCACGGCTTCTTTGCCCAAGTAATGATCGATCCGAAACACCTGCCGCTCTTCAAACGCCGCACCAATCGCGTCGTTAACTTCACGTGCGGTGTCGGTATCGGTGCCAATCGGTTTTTCAATCGTGATGCGCGAGTGCTTATCAACCAAGCCCGCATCGCGGAGTGCTAAGCAAATCGGGCCGAATAATTGTGGGCCGGTGGAAAGATAAAACATGACGCCACCTTCGCCCGCAATCAGCGCATGTTTGATCGCATCGAGCCCACCAACCGCCTTGACATCCACCGTGACATATTGAATCCGGGCGGCAAAGGTGGCGAAGAACGCATCGTCATAAAGCTTTGAATTCGCCGACGTTTGGATGGATTCTTTCACTTTTGCAATGAACGCCTCGCGGCTCAACACCGATGTCGCCGCGCCGAGCAGCTGGAATTTCGCAGGCAATAAACCATCGCGATCCAACGCATAAAGAGATGGCCACAACATACGTTTGGCGAGATCGCCAGTGGCACCGAAAAGCACCATGGCGCGGCATTCAGGGGGAAGGGCGTTCGACATCATGAGCAGGTTCGATCCGATCAGTGGGGTAAGGTAGAAAAGTGCGCGGGGTGGAAAAACGCGCTGGGCGAAATAGCGGAAGTAGCAAAGAAAGCAAACAAATGAACAGCGCTGTCATGTTAGAGAAATCTATCGCGAATGTCTCTGAAAATTCGTCCAGACGCGCTGTGCGCTTTTGCGGCAAATCTACCTATGGCATACATCATTATGGCGTAGATCGCTATACGGCGGGCGTTTCCAACGATAAATGCCCCGAGACGCGCTCCAGTATTAGACCTTTAGTTTT
>JANYGV010000336.1 GCA_025359285.1 Burkholderiales bacterium | reverse complement strand
GCGAAATCGATTCGCGCTAATATCGAGAAAATGAAAGAGTCGCTGCCGCCTGATTTCAAACTTGAAATTACCAACGACGAATCAGAATTTATCAAGCAGGGCGTCGATAACGTCAAACACACAATCCTCGAAGGCGCACTGCTAACAGTCGTCATCGTATTTTTGTTCCTGCATTCATGGCGCTCCACCGTGATCACCGGTTTAACCTTGCCGATCTCGGTGCTAGCTACCTTCATCGCGCTGTATGCGATGGGCTTTACGATCAACTTCATGACCCTGATGGCGCTGTCGCTGTCGATTGGTATTTTGATCGACGATGCGATTGTGGTGCGCGAAAATATTGTGCGCCACTTGGCCATGGGCAAGAGCCATTTTCAGGCATCGCTTGATGCCACCCAAGAGATTGGTATTGCGGTCATGGCGACCACGTTTTGTATTGTGGCGGTGTTTTTGCCGGTCGCTTTTATGGGCGGCATTATTGGTAAATTCTTTTTGCAGTTTGGCTTGGCGGTGAGTGTGGCGGTGCTGGTATCGCTATTCGTGTCGTTTACGCTGGACCCGATGTTGTCGGCGGTATGGCACGATTCGCCGTCGCGATTGAACCAGCTCAAGCCAGTCGCGTGGCTGCTCGCGAAACAGGATATTTTTATGCTGTGGCTGCACCGCAAATACGATGTCGCGTTGCGCTGGGCGTTGAACCCTGAATACCGCCGCACCTGGATTCCAAAGCCGACCATTTTTCGGTATGCGTCATCAGGCTTTAAGCGCGAACATTTCAGGCTCGACCGATTCACTATTCGTAACCGAGGCATTGTGTTGTGGGTTGCCGCGTTAACGTTCTTTGGCAGTTTTTTATTGATACCTGCGGGTGAATTCGTGCCGGAAACCGATAATAACTGGGCGAATGCCTCAGTCGAAACGCCGGTAGGATCATCGCTAAATTACACAATGGGCAAGGCCGAGCAAGTTGAAAATGCGCTGCGCGAATTTCCTGAGATTAAGCGGATTACGCGCAACGTGTCGAAAACGCAGGCATCGTTCGGTCTCGAACTCACCGAAAAAGAAACCCGCAAACGCACCAAGAAGCAGCTAGATGATGCGATTCGTACCCGCCTGTCTTCTATTGCAGGTTTAGCGGTGAGAGTGGGCTGGAACCGACCCATTCAGGTCTATATCATGGGTCCTGAAATTGGCGAATTAAACCGCATCTCGCAAGAATTGCTGGCAAAAATCAAAGCGATTCCCGGCACCGTGGACGTTGAATCGTCATACAAACCCACCAGCCCAACGCTCGACATTATTGTCAATCGTGAACTGGCGAGTGACTTGGGCGTATCGATGGCCTCAATCGTCAGCACGACCCGCGCCATGATCGCGGGTGAGGATGCCGGCCAGTGGGAAGGCCCCGACGGTGAAAACCACCAAGTCCTGGTGCGCTTGCCGCGTAATGACCGCACCGCCGTGGCCGACCTTGATAAACTTTTTGTGCCGACCACCGCATTGAATAGTGATGGCAGCCCACGCATGGTGCCGCTACGCCAAATCGCAGAATTTGCGCCCGCGTTTGCGGAGCGCCAGATTGAGCGCCGCAACCTGCAGCGTCTGATTCAAGTGTTCTCCGGTGTTGCCGCAAACGTCACCGAAGGGCAGGTCTCTGATGAGGTGCAAAAAGCGCTCAAAACCATAAAATTGCCGCCGGGTTACCAATTTCAGTCGGGCGGCTCGTCGCAAGATATGGCGGATTCACTAGGCTATGCGGGCGCGGCGCTGGGCTTGGCGATCATATTTATTTACTTGATCCTGGCGTCGCAATTCGGCAGTTTTTTGCAGCCGATCGCGATCATGGCGTCGCTGCCGTTGTCACTGATTGGTGTATTTCTGGCACTGCGTTTATTCGGCACCACGCTTAACTTATTCTCCATCATCGGCTTTATTATGTTGATGGGACTGGTCACCAAAAACGCGATTTTGCTGGTAGATTTTACGAACCACAGCCGCCGTGAAGGCATCCCGCGCGATGAAGCGATTCTTGTTTCCGGCCAGGTGCGCCTACGCCCAATTTTGATGACCACTACGGCGATGATTGGCGGCATGTTGCCACTCGCACTAGCGCTCGGCGCGGGCTCGGAGCAGCAGTCACCGATGGCCCACGCCGTGATTGGCGGCATCATCACATCCACCATCATGACGCTGTTGGTGGTGCCCGTGCTTTACACCTACTTTGATACCTGGGGCGAAAAAGCCAGCGCATGGTTTACGCGCGGCGCCAGCGCTTCGTCGGCTCATGTGCATGCTGATGCGCCAACCCATGCGCCAACTCAAGCGCCAACCCATGCGCCAAACCAAGTCGCCGGAGGTGGATCGATTGCGCCTTTGCCGGCGGCGCGAAAGGATGATTAAGCCAGGCTTAGCGTCTAGGGCGGTTTGGGTGCGTGGACGATTCTGATACCGGTCGAGATGAGTTCGCCGTTACTCGTGCGGCGTGCGGGTGGCGTGCTACGGCATGCATATCGCGTGCACATCCTGTGCACATAGCGTGCACATAGCGTGCACATAGCGTGTACATCGCACACACATAGCGCGTTCCAACTGATCCGGAAAGAGCATGTGTTTTCTATCTGGGCGCTTTCGCATCTGTATCGCTCATGGTGGGTGCTGATCGGTTCGTGTTTCAGCGCACGAATGTACATCGAATCAGTTTCTGAAGTCGAATCCTGGCGAGGTTTTTAGAGCATATTTGTCCTAAACGGCGCGTCAACAAAGGGGTTTGCTTGCGCGCGAGCAACCTCGATGCTCCTGATGCAATGGCGGTTGCGGTAATCGCGGCCGTCAAGGAAAGCAGCAGCGCAAACCGAATGATATTTGCGTCACTGCAAATCCGAACACTGCGGCAAAGCTCGCTTGCCCGACTAAGCCGGCCAGATAGCCTTGTACTAAGCCGCGCATAGCTGCAC
>JANYGV010000231.1 GCA_025359285.1 Burkholderiales bacterium | reverse complement strand
ACGAAATATCAGCTGCGAGCAATCGCCCGGAATAACCAATGCTCAAATTTTGCGCGCTAAGCATTAATGACGTCGCCGTTTAAAAGTAGCGGCCATCAGCCAAATAAAAGCGGGCGCGCCGATTAACGCGGTCAACACCCCGGGCGGAATTTCGGTGGTTGCCATACTGCGCCCGATCGTGTCCACCGCCAGCATAAAGGTGCCGCCGATTAGCATGGAGAGCGGCAGCAACCTTGAAAACTCTGCGCCCACCAGCAGCCTCACCGCATGGGGAATCACCAAACCCACCCAGCCGATAATGCCGCAGATCGCGACTGATGCGGCAGTCATAAGCGTCGCGGCGGCGATCACGATCAAACGCATTCGTGCGACACCAAGGCCCAAGGCCCGCGCCTCGTCATCCGGCAAGGCCAGCAGATTGATCCGCCAGCGCAACAAGAACAAGGGAACTATGGCCGCAAAAATAATCAGGGTGGCTAAAAAAACCTCGTGCGCCGTGACGCTGGCAAAACTGCCCAGCAGCCAATAAGTGATGGCGGGCAATTGGTTGAGTGGATCCGCCAGATATTTGGTGAGCGCAATGCCCGAACCCAACAGCGAACCAATCACCACGCCGGTGAGCACCAGCGTGAGCACGGGATCGTGCCCGCGAATTTTGTTGCCCACCCAAAAAATAATGACGACCGCGAAGAGGCCGCCCGCAAACGCCAAACCCTGGATCGCGACCAGCGGCAGCGATAAAAAAATACCCAGCACCGCACCGAGCGCCGCACCACTCGACACCCCCAGAATATCGGGCGACACCAAGGGATTGCGAAACAGGTTTTGAAATGCAGCACCTGCCGCCGCGAGCGCGGCACCCACCATAAACGCTGCTGCAATACGCGGGCCGCGAATCTCAAACAGCACAATATTAGCGCTGCTGATGGGCGCGCTTGATCCGCCGAACAGCTTTGCCCAGACCAGCGACGCAATTTCGGTGAGCGAGATCGGGAATTGACCCACCGTGAAGGCGAATGGAATCAGCAGCAACGCGCTGACAATTGCAATCGCAAAAATGAGCTGGCTGCGGGAATTGAGGCGACGTAAAAGCAAAAAGTTTTTCAATTTATAAACGATGCAAGCGTAAACAGAAATTCAGGCGTTCCATACTACCTTGCCCAATTCGCTCACATCGTAACCCGATAACTCGCGCGCGTAATGGCGGAAAGTGTCGGTGCGCGTAAAAGCAAGCAGCGCTTGCATGGGCGCTTCAAAGTAAGCGCGACGATTCACTACCAGATCAAGCTCCTCGGTGGCCAGCGGCACAAAGCCGAGATGAAACTGGCGCGCCACGGCGCGTATCGCCAAGCCTGCATCTGCCTTGCCGTCGAGAATTGCCGCCGCAATATCGCTCTCACTCAAGGCCGAGAATGTAACCACGTTCAGGTCGGTTAATTTCATTCGCGCCTGACCGAGCAATTCCAGCAGCAGCAGATAGCTGCCCGCATGCGGCTGGCGCGGAATCACCCGCGCTTTTTGGGTTCGCAAATCGGGCAGCGACATTATGTTGAGCGGGTTATTTGTTGCGACCACCAGACCTTGCTCGCGGCTGGCCCATTTCACAAGCACCACATCCAAATGGCCAAGGCGCTCGCTCACCACACTTCGGTTACGATCCGAGCCTTTGGTCGGCGGCAAATGAATCGCGGCCGCCGAGGCCTGGCCCGAGAGCATGCGATCAATACCGTCGAGACTGCCATAGGTCAGCGCCGCCAGCCCGCAACGGGATTCGCGCACCGCCCAATCCAGCAATGGATCGTGGCTGCCCGCGACCACCGGTGCCAGGCGGATGATGCTGCGGGTCGGCGTGCCGCCCATGTTACGACTGACCCAATCGTCAATCTGTGCACGCGGAAAAAGCAGCTTGCCGGACACGCGCGAATGCGGAATTTCATCACGACTAACGAGGTCGTAGATTTTTCGTTCTTTTAAACGAAGGTATTCCGCAACTTCTTTGGTGCTCATGAGTTGACGCATAGCCGACCCTTATCTTTTACTACGCTCTGTAAAATTAATGCATCTTACTGCATTAACTTGCATATATTCCGGGTTTAGGAAGCTATGCGGGTAGATACCTGCGCCACCCCTATACTCGCCGCATGTCAGAATTTACGCAGGGTTTCAGCACCGCATTTGCACTAATCGCCACCGCGAATAGCGAATTGTTGGCCATTATTACGCTGAGCTTGAAAGTGAGTAGTACCGCGGTGTTGATCGCATCCGCGTTGGCGCTACCGTTCGGTGCATGGCTGGCGCTGAGCTTTTTTCCGGGCCGCCAGATCGTTATTGCGATACTAAACGGCATGATGGGTTTGCCGCCCGTGGTGGTCGGCCTGCTGATTTACCTGCTGCTATCCCGCGCGGGCCCGATGGGCGCGCTGGGCTTGCTATTCACGCCAACGGCGATGGTGGTGGCACAAACGCTGCTGATTTTCCCGATCATCGCTGCACTCGCCCGACAGGTGATTGAAGATGCATGGAGCGAATATCGCGAGCAGCTAATGTCGCTTAACGCGAGCCGCCTTCAATCGATGGTGGCGCTATTGTGGGATATGCGATTTACTTTGCTGACGGCGGTGTTGGCCGGCTTTGGCCGCGCGATTGCCGAAGTCGGCGCAGTGATGATTGTCGGCGGCAATATTGATGGCGTCACCCGTGTCATGACCACCGCGATTTCGCTGGAGACGAGCAAAGGCGATCTGGCGATGGCATTAGCCTTGGGCGTGGTGTTGATTACGATTGTGGTGATCATCAACGCGATTGCCCAAATAGTTAAAACAACAGCGATGCGGCGTCATGGCTGATCTGTACACCAATGCGCCGCCTGTACTGGCTCCCGCATCGGCTGAAGCTAAAAACGTCTTGATTCAAGCCAATACTGTTGAATCAATCCTGCCGCTAAATGTTAAATCGCTGCGTTATGCGGTTGGCGCGGCAGAGCTTATTCGCGGCGTGTCATTTGTGGTGCAGCGTGGCTCGCGCAATATCGTGTTGGGTGCCAATGGCGCAGGTAAAAGTGTGCTGCTGCGCTTGTTACACGGCCTGCTGCCACCCTCTGGCGGTCAGATTGAATGGGCACACAGTAACGCGCAATTTAAGCAGGCGATGGTGTTTCAGCGACCGATCATGCTGCGGCGCACGGCGCGTGAAAATATTGAATTTTCGTTGCGGCTTACTCAGCGTGGGCATCGCAGCCGCGACTCGCGTGGACATCGCAGCCGCGACTCGCGTGGACATCGCATCAGCGATGTAGCAAGCGCAGCCGAGGCGGCACTCGATCGCGTCGGCCTCGCGCACCTCGCGGATCGGCCTGCGCGTTTGTGTTCAGGTGGCGAGCAGCAGCGGATCGCACTGGCACGAGCATGGGCGCTGTCGCCCGAAGTGCTGTTTCTCGACGAACCTACCGCGAGTCTGGACCCGACCGCGACCAAGGCAATTGAAGAAATCATTCACGCCATCAACAAAACCGGTACCACCATCATCATGACCACGCATGATATCGGCCAGGTAAAACGCATTGCCAGCCGCGTGCTGTTTTTGCATCGCGGACAACTGATAGAAGACGCAGCCGCAACACCGTTTTTTGAAACACCTCAGTCGCCAGAGGCGGCGGCTTTTATTAAAGGAGAACTTTTATGGTGAATTTTTTTAAATTCAGCATGTTGATCAGCGCGGCCGCGATCGCAACAACCTCAACCGCCATCACCGCAACTTCCGCGA